>JBCCSW010000325.1:0-4779 GCA_039199465.1 Pseudomonadota bacterium | reverse complement strand
GGGCTCAGCACGCGGCCCTACACGCTGGCGGCCTTCGTGATCTCGGGCATGTATGCCGGTCTCGCCGGTGGGCTAATGGCCGTGACCGACCCGCTGGCAGGCGCCGAGCGCATGCAGTGGACCGCGTCGGGCGAGGTCGTTCTGATGACGATCCTCGGCGGTATGGGCACGCTGCTCGGCCCGGTCTTGGGAGCGGGCATCATCAAATACATGGAGCAGATCGTCTCCTCGCTGAACAAGCAGATCCTGGGCGACTTCTTCGGCAGCTTCCTGCCGAGCGGCTTCAGCGACGCGATGGTGTCGGTGTCGGCGCTGTTCGTCGGCGAGGGGTGGCACCTGCTGCTCGGCCTCGTCTTCATGCTGATCGTGACCTTCCTGCCCGGCGGCATGATGGAGGGCTTCGCGCGCATCCGCCGCCTGCTCGGCCGCCGCGCAAGCAGCAGTAGCGGCGAGCGTACCGGCGCCGCCGCCCAGCCGGCAGAGTGAGGGAGGACGGCATGGGCATTCTCGAGGTTCGCAACGTCAACAAGAGCTTCGGCGGCCTCAGGGCGCTGAACGAGGTCAACCTCTCGGTGCAGGAAGGGATGGTGCACGCCATCATCGGCCCGAACGGCGCCGGTAAGTCGACGCTCCTGAACTGCTTCGTCGGCCGGCTGACGCCTGACACGGGCACGGTGCAGTTCGACGGCCGCAGCCTGCTTGGGTTGAAGCCGCACGAGATCAATCAGACCGGCGTCGCCCGCGTCTTCCAGACGCCCGAGATCTTTCAAGAGCTGACGATCCTTGAGAACGTCATGATCCCCGCCTTCGCCAAGCGCGACGGCGCCTTCGCGATGAACGCCTGGGGCGGGGTGCTGGGCGAAAGCTCGATCATGCGCCAGGCGCTCAACACGCTCGAGGAGATGCGCCTCGACCACATGAAGGACGTCCAGGCGGGCCAGCTCAGCCGCGGCGACAAGCGCCGGCTCGAGCTTGCCATGTGCCTCGTGCAACAGCCCAAGCTGCTGCTGCTGGACGAGCCGACGGCGGGCATGTCGCGCGCCGACACCAACAACACGATCGAGCTGTTGAGAGAGATCGCGAAGACCGGGATCACCATGATCGTGATCGAACACGACATGCATGTGGTCTTCTCGCTGGCCGAACGGGTCAGCGTGATGGCGCAGGGCACCGTGATCGTCGAGGACGAGCCCGCCAGCATCAAAGGCAATCCCAAGGTCCAGGAAGCCTATCTCGGAGGAGCGCATTTATGAACGATGTCGGTGATGTGACGCGCGAGGCGCCGGGCGGCCAGCAGCTGATGGATGCGAGCCAGTGGGCCGATGCCAAGGCCCCGGGTGTCGCGGCTCAGCGTTCCCAGGGCGGGCAGCGCGCCTTCTTCTCGGTCTGGGATGTCCACGCCTATTACGGTGAAAGCTACATCGTCCAAGGCGTCAGCTTCGACGTGCGCGAGGGTGAGATCGTCGCGCTGCTCGGCCGCAACGGCGCGGGCAAGACATCGACGCTGCGCACGCTTGCCCGGCTCGTCGATCCGATGGTCTCGCATGGCGATATCTGGCTCGACCACCAGCCGTTGCACGAGATGAAGTCTCACCAGGCCGCCCGCGCCGGCATCGGTCTGGTGCCCGAGGATCGGCGCATCATCGCCGGCCTGACCGTCGAAGAGAACCTGAAGCTCGCCCAGATCGTCGAGCCGCATGGCTGGTCGTTGGAGCGTCTCTACGAGCTGTTCCCCCGCCTCGGCGAACGCCGCCGGCAGGAGGGGACGACGATGTCGGGCGGCGAGCAGCAGATGCTGGCCGTGGCGCGGGCCCTGGCGCGCGACGTGAAGCTCTTGCTGCTGGACGAGCCCTACGAGGGTCTCGCCCCGGTGATCGTGCAAGAGATCGAGCGCACGCTCGAGCAGATCAAATCGCTCGGCATGACCACGATCCTGGTCGAACAGAACGCCATCGCCGCGCTGCATCTCGCCGACCGCGCCCTGATCCTGGACATGGGGGAAGTCGTCTTCGACGGCACCGCACAGGAGGTGTTGGACAACGCCGAGCTGCGCCAGGAGTATCTGGCGATCTAGGCTCGATCGCTGTCCACCCGGCGGACCGGATCGAGTGACGGCAGTATCGCTGACGAGGGCAGGTGATCGCGAGGGTCGGATCCAGGGAACGCGTCGATCCCACATCGATGTGCCCGGACCGCGGCGTCGGGACGGTTGCCCTTACGACCGTTCGCGACCTGTCGACCGGCGCTGAAACGCCACCCAGGATTGACCCGCAAACCGCCCGTTTTACACCGCGCGAGCACCGAGCGCTGAGCGTCCTCAGGCCCGAGGTGGCTGGGCGTCGAGGGAGCTGCCGCGTGATCGGCGTGCCGTCGAAGGTGAAGGCTGCGACATCCTGACCATCGGTCAGGCGGGCGACCGTCGCCTGCCCCGTGACCGACGGCGATGTAGCGTTCCGTAGCGCTGCCTACAGGCATCGCCCGCACCGGCCGGAGTCTTGCACGGGCCGGGGTCTTGCTCGGGCCAGAATCCAGAACGGCCCGACGGAACCCACGGCATCGATGGGCGCCCGGTGATCACCCCGTCCCGGCCCCGCCGACGGTTGGGTAAGCCCAGATACGCCGATGCCTCGGCTGCAGCGCGGCGACCGAAGTGCCGCTGCGGCATAGGGTGGAACTCGGCTCCATTTGCGCCGAAAGGACGTCTTGTGGCAGCAAGCTCCTCAGACTTATAGGAAAAGGTGTGTGTGCCAAACGCCACCGAACCCCGCAGGTCTGGCAGCAGGTCGTCTCGATGTCGCCACTCGGTTTTTCGGATCTTTCCGAGGATGAGGCACTGGTGGTCTCGATCTATCGTGGATGGGTCGAGAGCGATCCATGCCGCGCCGATTATGAGCGCACCATCACCGCGCGCCTTGACCACGACCCGCTCTGCCGAGACCTCGCCATCGTCTTCGACGCCTTCAGCGATATGGACGACGCCGGCAGCGGCACCTCCTCGACGGGTCCGGTGCTCTCGCCGGTCGAGGAACGCCTGCTCGATGATCTCTCAAAGCGGCTTCCTCAAGCGCGAGGTCGCGCAGGCGCGCCGGCCGGGACCCCGACGACACGCGTGATCCGCCCGCCGTCGGCGATCGAGCGCACGGGATCGGATGCGCTGCTATCGCGGGTCAACGCAGCATCCTGGAGGGTAGCGGCATGCCTCTGAACCGCCTGCAGGCGCGGGCGCCCGCCATGCTCGCCCAACCGAGATCGGGCCGTCGTGCCGCGCCGCAAAGAAGACCGCGGCGCCCCCGACCGTATCCCCCAGGTCGAGAGCCTGGGGCCTCGTGACGAGGGGCCTAAAAGCGCACCAGCCCAAGTGAGGCACCCGACAATACAGATAATCGAGTTCGCCATGACCCTCTACACAGCATACCTCGACGAAATCCAAACCCGCGAACTGCAAGGCCTCCACGCCAAGCCGATCGACGACGGTGCATTGCTGGAAGAAGTCATCGCGCAGATCCGCAACGCCAACCACGAACACAGGGCGGACTCGCTGCAGCACTTCATCTACAACACGCTGCCCGGCACGACGAGAGCGGCCGACGTCAAGGCGAAGTTCCTGAAACAGATCATCCTGGGCGACGCGGTCGTGCCCGAGATCTCGCAGACCTTTGCCTTCGAGCTTCTCTCGCACATGAAGGGCGGGCCATCGGTCGAGGTGCTGCTCGACATGGCGCTTGGTGAGGATGAGGCGATCGCCTGGCAGGCGGCCGAGGTCCTCAAGACCCAGGTCTTTCTTTACGAGGCCGATACCGACCGCATCAAGGCGGCGTTCGAGGCGGGCAATGCCGTCGCCCGGGATATCCTTCAGAGCTACGCCGATACGGAGTTCTTCACCAAGCTTCCGGATATCGACCCCCAGATCGAAGTCGTCACCTATATCGCGGCCGAAGGCGATATCTCGACCGACCTGCTCTCGCCCGGCAACCAGGCGCATTCCCGCTCGGATCGTGAGCTGCACGGCAAGTGCATGATCTCCGAGCAGGCGCAGAAGGAGGTCGAGGCGCTAAAGCTCCAGCACCCCGGCAAGCGGGTGATGCTGATCGCCGAAAAGGGGACGATGGGCGTCGGCTCGTCGCGGATGTCGGGCGTGAACAATGTCGCCCTTTGGACCGGCCGACAGGCCAGCCCCTATGTACCCTTCGTCAATGTCGCACCCGTGGTGGCGGGCACCAACGGCATCTCGCCGATCTTCCTGACCACGGTCGGCGTGACCGGCGGCATCGGCGTCGACCTGAAGAACTGGGTGAAGAAGCTCGACACCGAGGGCAAGCCGATCATCGACAACGCGGGCAACGCGATCCTGCAGCAACGCTATTCCGTCGCGACCGGCACCGTCCTGAAGATCGACACCAAGGGCAAGCGGCTGCTGAGCGAGGACGGGGACGAACTCGTCGACCTCTCCAGCTCCTTCACACCGCAGAAGGTCGAATTCATGAAGGCGGGCGGCTCCTACGCCATCGTCTTCGGCAAGAAGCTGCAGACCTTCGCCTGCGAGACCCTCGGCGTACCGCTGAAATCCGCCTTCGCGCCCTCGAAAGAGATCAGCCACGACGGTCAGGGGCTGACGGCGGTCGAGAAGATCTTCAACGCGAATGCGCGCGGCGCCACGCCCGGCAAGGTCCTTCACGCCGGCTCCGACGTCCGGGTCAAGGTCAACATCGTGGGCTCTCAGGACACGACGGGGCTGATGACCAGCCAGGAGCTTGAGGCGATGGCAGCGACCGTGCTTTC
>JBCCSW010000324.1:0-4809 GCA_039199465.1 Pseudomonadota bacterium | reverse complement strand
CCGCCGATGGTACCGCGACCGAAGGCCGTGCCTTGTGGACCGTAAAGGACCTCGACACGCTCCACATCGACCACGCGCCGGTTCGAGTTGATCACCAGCCCGGTGCTGTTCTGCAGCACACCGTCTTGGAAGAACCCGATCGTCGGCCCGGTGGAGGCGACGTTGAGATCGCTGATACCACGGATCGAGAAGAAGATCCGGGCGGGGTTGTCGTTGCCGGAAAACTGGGCGTTCGGCGTCAACAGAGTCAGGTCGTCGGTATCGGTCAGGTTCGACCGATCGATATCGTCGCCACTGAAGACCGCAACGCTGCCTGGCACGTCGACAAGCGCCTCCTCGGTGCGCCGCGCCGTCACGACGATGGTCTGCAGGGTCGTGATGTCCGGCTCGGTGAGCGCGCCCTCCTCATCGACTGTCGACGAGATCAGGATGTAGCTGCCTGCGGGCGTCGTTTCGATGTCGAGCGGTGCTCCCGCGATCAGCGCCGCCAGTGCCTCTTCCGGCGTCATGACGCTGTCGATTGCCGCACTCGTTCGCCCGGCCACCAGATCGGCGGGGGCCACGATCTGTGCACCGGTGATCTCGTTCAATCGGGCGATGGCGCTTGCCAGCGGTTGCGCCACGATCTCGATCTGCTGCGCCGCGCCGCCTCCCTGGGCTTGCGCTTGGCCATGTTGGCCGATGGCGAGAGCGAACGCCGCAGCGTGGACCACCGACAGTCTTAGGGTTGTCATTCCCTGTCCCCTTTTGGTGTCGCGGCGCTTGGCGCGCCCTTCACTTCCCAAACGGAGCAGGCTGTAGAATTTTAAATCTGAAGCATCGCGTGATCAGAGACCGAGATCATTGGGCGCCACGACGGTCAGGAAGGGCGGCAGCGCGATTACCCTTGCGTCTTTGGCGGCCGCCGCAGCGCGCAAGGCCTCCAGCGGATCGGATAGCGAGAACGCGGCGGTCAAGCGCGCCTCGGCAATGGTCCCAGACGCGATCACCACCCTGCCGGGCAGCCTGCGATCGATCACGGCGGCAACCTCGGCGAAGGTCGTATCGCTGACCACCAGACGGTCGCTGCGCCACGCAGCGATGGCGCCAGGGTCGACCGTGTCCAACACCTGCGCCGTGGCGTTTTCAAGCAGTCGCAAACGGTCGCCGGTCTGCAGCACCACCGAACCCTCGGTCCACACGGCCTGGACCTGGCCTTCCTGGACGGCCACGGACACGCCATCGCTCAGGTGTTCGACGCTGAAGCGCGTCCCGATGACCGTGACGACGAGATCGTCGGCGACGACATCCAGTTGTCGATCCCGAGGGGCGATATCGAAGAATGCGGCGCCCTCGGCCAGAGACACGGTTTGCGTGCCGGCGGCGTCATCGGTCGACAGCGCCGTGCCGGCGTCGAGAGTGATGGTGCTGTCAGCGTCGAGCGCGATCGCCTTCGTCGCCCGACCCGATGCAATGTCGGCGTTCAGGCTGGGCCAGAAGTCACTCGCGATGAACAGTGCCATGACCGCCGCTATCGCCGCCGCCGCCATCGGTACGACCCGGCGACGGCGCGGTCGGAGATGACCCGAGGTCTGCCAGGTCGCGACGATCGCCTCATAGGCGCGACGGGCCTCGGTGCTTTGCTCGCAGAACCGCTCCTTGGCGCGCAGCCGCCGGGCGTCGCGAGGGTGTTCCTGCAGTGCTAGGAAAAGCTCCAGCGCCTCAGCCCGCAGACGTCTGCGTGGATCGTCCATTCCGTCTTTGCCCGTTTGCCGGCCGCCACGGCGCCATGTCGGGATGGTCACGCCGTCAGCGGTCAAAGTGATCGGACAGGTGCAGCATGGCGTCCTTGAAGAGCTGACACGCCCTCGCCCCCGAGATCCCCAATCTAGCACCGATCTCGGCGTAAGACAGACCATCCAACCGGCGCATCAGGAAGACCCGCCGCGTGCGTGCCGGTAACGCGTCGAGGGCGTCTTCGACCAGCCTCAGCTTCTCGCGCGAAAGAGCGTGTCGCTCCGTATCGGGTGCCGAGACGTCCTGCCATTGGGCTGCGGCCAACCGATCCCGCTCGGAGCGACTGCTGCGCAGCCAGTCGAGCGCGAGGTTCTTCACGATCCGCTTCAGCAACGGGCGCGCTGCCGAGGGATCGTAGTCGTGCCTTAGCCAGCGAAGCCAGCTTTCCTGCGCCAGTTCCTCGGCGATGGAGGGATTGCCAACCATGCGCGTCGCCGCGTCCAGGATCTCGGTCTTGTGCGTCAGGAAAAGTGCATCGCATCGTCGCGTGCTTGGCTCGTCGGCCGCCATGATGTCCTCCGCCACAACAGTACGCCTGGCGGCCCGTCAGACGGGGCTTGGCAAGATCCCTGTTACTTCATTCGCGACGAAACTGGGCACGGCATCGATGCCACGATGAGGAATTACCTCTCGCCGCGACGAAGCCGCGGTGACTCATTGCAGGGGACACCCGAGGCGTAGTGCGATCGATCCGCGGTGTCGGTCTTCGTCGAGACGCCCTTTCGCCGGTCACGTCGGGGACCTGGAAAAACACCCCTGGCGAGGTTCCGTCGGACTGTCGCGACGTGCGTGCGTCGGCGTATCTGCACTTTGGCGCTTGACGATGCGGTTTCGTGCGGAAGCCACCCACGTCAACCGCAGAACCCAAAGCGCTCGGATCCAGGAGTGCCGTTAGGCTCTAGACGGCGAGCAGGGCGCCGATGAGCGCGTCTATCGCCTTGGTGTCTGCCTCCGACTGACCGGACCCCGCCATGTGGCCCCAATCGGATCGAAGGTCGGTGTAGGTGGCGCCAGGGATCATGGCGGCCTCGGCGGCGCAGTCCGCGGGGGTGAAGTAGAGGTCGGTGGTCGTGGTGGCGACTGCGGTGCGGGCTTCGGTGCGGCTGAGCGCTTCGGACAGGTCGCCTCCGTCAGCGACGTCGTTGGCGATCCAGGTGCGCCACATCGCGGTCAGGTCGCCGGCATCGCGGGCCATGAACAGCGTATCCCAATAGCGCTGCAGCCAGTCGTCGAGGTCGCGGTAGCCGAGATCGGCATAGCCCGCCCGCTTCAGCCAGGGCTGGGAATACGCCCAGCCGGCATAGATGCGGCCGGCAGCGCGTAGGCCCGCGACCGGCGGCTCGGCGCTGCCATAGCGCGGATCGGCCTCGAGGGCGGCGATCAGGCTCTCCAGGAAGACGCGGTTATGGGGCGTCGTTCGCGCCGTGCCGCAGATGGTGCAGAGCCGCGCGACCAGGCCCGGCTCCTCCACCGCCCAGCGATAGGCCTGCTGCGCGCCCATCGACCAGCCGACGGCCAGCGCGATCGGCGCGTCCTCGAAATGCGTCGCCAGCATCCGGCGCTGCAGGGCGATGTTGTCGGCATGGGTGACGGCCGGAAAATCCAGCCCCAGCCCGGTCGTCGACGGCGACGTGGAGACGCCGTTGCCCAGCATGTTCGGCACCACGACGCACCAGCGCTCGGGATCCAGCGCCATGCCGGGGCCGATCAGGAAGGCGTTCTGCTCATGCGTGCCGCCGAAGCGCGTCGGGTAGAGGACAAGGTTGTCGCGCGCCGCGTTCAGCTTGCCCCACACCGCATAGACCAGCCGACAGCCCGGCAGCCGCCCGCCGCCGACGAGGTCGAGATCGGTGACGAAGTCGTGGAGCTGCACCTCATCCCTCGCCCGGCGCGAGTGTCGGCTTGGTCCATGCGTGTTTGCGGACCGCGCTGTCGAGCGGCGTGCCCGCAATCGAGTTCGTGTAGTTCGACATGGTCTTGATCGCGAGGCCGAGCACGACTTCCAGCGCCGCCTGCGCGTCGTAGCCGGCCGCCAGGAAAGCGTCGCGCTCGGCCCGGGTGACGTTGCCGCGATTGCGCACCAGGGACTGCGCAAAGCGGCGCAGCGCCTCAAGCTTCGGGTCGGAAAGCGCCGCACCCTGACGGAGCGCCTCGACATCGGCCGGGTCCATGCCCGCCTTCTCGGACAGGAGGCTGTGCCAGGGCACGCAGTAGGCGCAGTCGTTCTCCAGATTGGCGGTCTGGTAGACGACCTGACGCTCGATCGGCGACAGCGAGGTCGTATCGAAGGCGGCCCAACCCTCTGCATAGACCTGCAGCAGCGCAGGCGCTGTCGCCATCGTCCGCTCCAGGTTCGGGATCATCCCGAAGTCCGCCTTCACCGCCGCCAGCGTCGCTTTAGCGGCTTCCGGCGCACTCGCCTCGTCATGCTGCGGGAAGAGGGTCATCAGAACATCCTGAGATAGCGGTTCAGCTCCCAGTCGGAGACGTGGTTCAGATAGGCGAGCCACTCGTCTTCCTTGTAGCCGACCCAGGCGTCGAACATCGCCTCGCCAAACACGGCCTTGGACAGCGGGTCCTTTCTGAAAGCCTGCACGGCCTCGTCCAGCGTGCGTGGCAGCATGTCGATCTTGCGCCGCCGCCGCTCACGTTCCGAGATCAGATACATGTTGTCGGTGTTCGGCTCACCGGGGTCTAGCCCCTCGCGGATGCCCTCCAGCCCCGCCGCCAGGCACATCGCGGCACCCAGATACGGGTTGCAGCCGCTGTCGGCGGCGCGCAGCTCGACCCGGCCGCCGCCCTTGGGGATGCGCATGGCGTTGGTGCGGTTGTTGTTGCCATAGCAGGCGAAGATCGGCGCCCAGGTGAAGCCCGACATCGAGCCCTGCTTCACCAGCCGTTTGTAGCTGTTCACCAAGGGTGCGACGGTCGCCATGATCGCCGGCAGGTGGCGCAGGATGCCGGCGAGGAACTGGTAGCCGAGGGGCGAGAGGCCGCAGCCCCGTGGATCGTCATCCGACTTGAAGAGGTTCT
>JBCCSW010000323.1:0-4859 GCA_039199465.1 Pseudomonadota bacterium | reverse complement strand
TGCACGATGACGCTGACAGCCTCCATCACGAACAACCCGCCGATGATGGCCAGGACGATCTCGTGCTTGGTCGCCACCGCGATGGCCCCCAGCGCACCGCCCAGCGCCAGCGAGCCGGTGTCGCCCATGAACACCATCGCCGGCGGCGCATTGTACCAGAGAAAGCCGAGGCCCGCGCCGATCAGTGCCGCGCAGAAGATCAGCGTCTCGCCCGTGCCGGGCACGTAGTGCAGCTGCAGATACTCGGTGAAATCCGCTCGTCCGACGACATAGGCGATGATGCCGAGCGAGCCTGCCGCGATCATCGCCGGCATGATCGCCAGCCCGTCCAGCCCGTCGGTCAGATTCACAGCGTTGGCGGCGCCCGCGATCACCAGCATCGCGAAGGGCACATAGAGGAGCCCGACGCCGAACAACACGTCCTTCAGGAACGGCACGGCGATCTGGTTCTGCAGCGCTTCCGGCTGAAGATACGTCGCCCATACCGCGGCAATCGCCGAGACGGTGAAGCCTATGGCCAGCCGCAGCTTACCGTTGACCCCCTTGACCGTGTATTTCGACACCTTGGCGTAGTCGTCGACAAAACCGATCAGGCCGAAGGCGGCGGTGACCATCAGCACGATCCAAACGAAGCCGTTGTCGAGCCGTGCCCAGAGCAGGGTGCCGACCAGCACGCCCCCCAGGATCAGCACCCCGCCCATGGTGGGCGTGCCCGCCTTGGCCATGTGGCTCTGCGGGCCGTCGTCGCGGATCGGCTGGCCCTTCTTCTGGAACCGCCGCAGCCAGTTGATGATGCGCCGGCCGAACAGGAAGCCGAAAAGCAGCGCCGTCATGAACGCGCCGCCGGCGCGGAAGCTGATATAGCGGAACAAGTTGAAGACATCGCCGCCGTCCGACAGCGCGCTCAGTTCATACAGCATGCTCAGCCGTCCCCCGGTCGCGAGCGCCCGCCATCGGCACGCGTCCCGCCGCTGCCGCCGCCGGGCGGTACCGCCGTCGTGCCTTTAGTGGCCGCCCCGTCCATGGTGTCGCCGGTATCCACGGTGACCACCGCGTCCACCGCGTCGGCCTCGCCCAGGGTAGCACTTTCCCGGGTCAGCTCGGCGGTCTGGCGGCCCGCGCGCTCTGCCGTCCCAAGGGCCTTGACCGCATCGACCACGCGCCCCATGCGCGCACCCTTCGACCCCTTCACCACGCAAACATCGCCCGCGTCTAGCAGGCTGCGCGCCTTCGCCGCCAGCCCCTCGCTGTTTGCGCACCATTGTCCGCGGCGACCGCCCGGCAGCGCCTCGTACAGCGCGCGCATGCGCGGCCCGCAGCAGTGGATCACGTCGATGCCAGCGGCAGCCGCGTCCTTCGCAAGGCCCGCATGCAGCGCCATTTCGGTCTGGCCGAGCTCCAGCATGTCGCCGAGGAAGGCGATCCGGCGGCCGCGCTGCACCCGACCGATGCCGTCCTCGACCGGCTGGGCGGCCAGCACCCCAAAAGCGGCGCGCACCGAAGCCGGGTTGGCGTTGTAGCTGTCGTCGATCAGCCGCAAGGTTCCGTCCAGCCCGCCGGGGCCGAGCGCGATGTCCCAGCGCCCGCCGCGCCCCTCGACCGGCTGCCAGTCTGACAGCGCCAGTGCGCCGCGCGCCGGGTCGACACCCACGGCCGCCGCGGCCGAGAGAGCGGCGAGCGCGCAATCGGCAAGATGGCGGCCGGGCGCACCGATGCGAAACGACCAGGCCGCGCCGTTCAGATGAGCCTGCACCACCGTCGCCTCGGCATGGACCGCCGCCTCGACCAGATGCAGCGTGGCATCCTCGGCCGTGCCGAAGCCCAGCGCCCGGAACCCCTCGGCGGCCGCGGCCAGGATCGACAGATGCGCGTTGTCGAGCGGCAGCACGGCGGTCCCACCGGGTTCGAGCCCCGCGAAGATCTCGGCCTTGGCATGCGCGATACCGGTGATGTCGTCGAACTGGCCGAGATGCGCCTCGGCCACGGTCGTGACGACGGCGACATGCGGCCTGGCCAAGCGCGAGAGCGGCGTGATCTCGCCGGCATGGTTCATGCCGATCTCGAGCACCGCGAACGCCGTGTCGGCCGGCATCCGGGCCAGCGTCAGCGGCACGCCCCAGTGGTTGTTCAGCGACAGCTCGGCCGCGTGCACGGGCCCGGCATGGGCGAGGATGGCGCGCGCCATGTCCTTCGTCGTGGTCTTCCCGGCCGAGCCGGTGATCGCGATCACCTTGGCATGCGTCCGCGCCCGCGCCGCGCGCGCGAGCCCCCGCAGACCCCGCAACGTATCGTCGACCAGCAGCAGCGGCGCATCCTCGTCGACGCCTGCCGGCACATGCGCGACCAGCGCGGCGGCCGCGCCCTTGGCCAGCGCCTCGACAACGAAGTCGTGCCCGTCGCGCGCCTCGCCTTGAAGCGCCACGAACAGATCGCCCGGCGCGAGCGTGCGGGTGTCGATCGACACGCCATGTGCATGCCAGCCGCGGCTGATCGTGCCGCCGGTCGCCAGCATCGCCTCGGTGGCAGTCCAGAGCGGGATGGGCGGCATCAGCCCGCCTCCTGCCAATCGGGGCCGTCCAGCGCCGCGATCGCCGCGCGCGCCATCTCGGCATCGTCGAACGGGTGCATGACGCCCGCGATCTCCTGGCCCTGCTCGTGGCCCTTGCCGGCGATCAACAGGACATCGCCCGGCCCGGTGACCAGATCGACGCCGGCCAGGATCGCCTCGGCCCGGTCGCCGATCTCCTGTGCCTCCGGGCAGCCCTGCATGACGGCGGCGCGGATCGTAGCGGGGTCCTCGCCGCGGGGATTGTCGTCGGTGACGATCGCGAGATCCGCGCCCGCCGCGCAGGCCGCGCCCATCAACCGGCGCTTGCCGGGATCGCGGTCGCCGCCGGCGCCGAAGACGACGGCCAGCCGACCGGTGGCATGCGGCCTGATCGAGGCCAGCGCCGAGGCCAGCGCGTCGGGCGTGTGGGCATAGTCGACAAACACCGCGCCGCCGCCCGGTCGCCGCCCGGCAAGCTCCATCCGCCCGCGCACGGTGGTCAGCCCGGGCAGCGCCGCGAAGGTGGTCTCGGCATCGATGCCTGTGGCGAGGGCGAGGGCCGCCGCCGTCGTCACGTTCTCGGCCTGGAAAGCCCCGATCAGGTTCAACCGGAACGGCCGGTCGCGGCCCTGCCAGCTCAGCGTCACCCGCTGGCCGTCCGGCGCGAAATGCTGTTCGGCGATGCGCAGATCCGCTGCCGCATGGCGCCCCGTCGTGATCGCGCGCTGGCCCCGCGCCGCCGCAATCTCGGCGGCTGGCGCATAGGACCGATCCTCACGCGTCATCACGGCGGTGCCGTCGGGCGGCAGCACCGCGCCGAACAGGCGCAGCTTGGCGGCAAGATAGGCCGCGTCATCGGCGTGATAGTCGAGATGGTCGCGCGTGACATGCGTAAGCGCGGCCGCCGTCAGGCGCACCCCGTCGGCGCGATGCTGGGCCAAGCCGTGGCTCGACGCCTCGATCGCGGCATGGCTGCAGCCGCGCGCGGCCAGATCGGCGAGCATGGCGTGCAGCGTAATGGGCTCGGGCGTGGTCAGTGAGCCGGATGCCTCGAAGCCCCGCCCCTCGACACCGATGGTGCCGAGATTGGCGGCGCGGTGGCCCGCCGCCTCCCAGATCTCGCGCAGAAAATGCGTGACCGAGGTCTTGCCGTTGGTGCCCGTGACCGCCGCCATGACCGCGGGCTGGGCCCCGGCGATGCGCGCGGCCGCGAGCGCCAGCCAGCGCCGCGGCGTTCCGGCCAGCAGCACCGGCACACCCCATTGAGCCAGCGGGCGGCCGACCGCGGCCTCGGCCCGCGCGACGCCATCGGGCGCAAGGACCACGGCTGCCGCGTCCTGACGCAGTGCGAACCCCACGAAATCCGCCCCGTCGCGCGCGGTGCCCGCGACCGCGACGAAGACATGGCCTGGCCGCACCTGCCGACTGTCGACCGACAGCGCGGCGATGGCGGGATCGCCGGATGCGCATCCGTGCGCAAGTGGCGCGTCGCCTGCCGCCGCGTTCAGCGCCGAGAGCGTCAGGCCAGCCCCACTGACTGCCACCTCGCTCATCCCCGCGCCCCGGCGGTGGCCGGCACGGTGGGCATGCCAGGCGCGAGGTCGGGGCCCCGAATCTCGATCCTCGGGCGGAAACCGATGATCGGGGCGATGCGCCGGATCGCGGCCGCGATGGCAGGGGCTGCGGTTCGGCTCGCCTGACGGCTGGGATGGGTGCCCGAGCGATCCGTCGGCTCGTCCATCGAGACCAGCAGCACGTATTCGGGGGCCGAGACCGGGAACACGCTGGCGAAGGTCGCGATCACCCGCGTGTGGTCGTAGCCCGGCCGATCCTCATAGGGCTTGTCGGCGGTGCCGGTCTTGCCGGCGATCTCGAACCCGGGCACGTCGGCGCGCCGGCCGCTGCCATCGGTCACCACCCGGCGCATCATGGCAAGCGTCTGCGCGGCGGCGCGCGGCGCGATGACCTGACGGCCCACCTCGGGATGGTCGGGACTGCCGCCGATCCTGAGCGAGGGCACGACCCGCCGGCCGTTGTTGGCCAGCGTTGCATAGGCGCTGGCGAGGTGCAGCGGCGAGACGGCGATGCCGTGACCGAAGGCGATGTTCATCGTCGACAGCTCCGACCATTGCGGCGGCAACAGCGGCTGCGTGCCCGCAGCCTCGGACAGTTCGACCGGCAGGGGCGCGAACAGCCCCAACGCCTCCAGATACTCCTTGAACACCGGTGTCGTCACCATCAGTGCCAGCCGCGCCGTCCCGACATTCGAGGATTTGCGGATGATGTCCGTGACGCTCATCTCGTCCGGCAT
>JBCCSW010000322.1:0-4870 GCA_039199465.1 Pseudomonadota bacterium | reverse complement strand
CTGACACAGACCGGCGACGAGACCTGGGTCGGGACAGCCGAGGGCGTGATCGGCGAGGCGACCGGCGAGGAGGCGGGCAACGCCTTCAACTGGCGCTACACGATCGACCTGCAGACCCCCTCGGGCCCGCTCCGCGCCAGCTTTGACGACTGGATCTGGCGCCTCGATGACCAGGTCGCGATCAACCGCGCCTATGTCTACAAGTTCGGGATCGAGATCGGTCAGCTCTCCATCGTGCTTCGCCGCGAGACGCCGCTCGGCGGCTAGCCGCCGCGCTCCACGCGCTCCTCGATCGCGCCGCTATCACACGCCAGCCCAGACCCGGGCGGTGGCGATCCTTCGAGCCTGCCGGAATCGACGCTGCGTCACGTAGGATGGAGGCCAAAGCCGCGTCCGGGGACCCACCCGGTCGCACCGCCATGACAGGGAGATCGCCATGACATCGCATTCGGCAGGCCATCGGGATCCATCGCGCTGGTCGCCGTTTGCCGGGCTCGCGCTGCTGCCCCTGGCCGCCCTGTTGCCCGGCCACGCCGTCGCCCAAAGCGAGGTCTGGCGCTATGAACCCGTCGACAGCGGCGCCCTGGCGCTGAGTTGCACGCGCGACCAGCAGCGGGCCTGCGCGCTGGCCTTCTGCGGTGCGGACGGCCGCCTCGGGCTCGGCCTGACAGGCTGGTCGCCGCGTGGCGATCGTGAGGTGCGCGAGGCCTTCGTCGCCATCGACGGCGCAGGGCGCACCGGCACCCTGACGCGTGGCGAGACCCGACTGGACGGCGAGACGTTGTGGCAGCTCGATGTCGACGGCACGCGCGTCGAGACGCAGCTGGAGCGCCTGCGCCGGGGCAGCCAGCTCAGGATCGAAGCCGGCCGCAGCGGCGAGCCCTTCGTGTTCGGCCTGCGCGGCTCCTCCTCGGCCATCGGTCAGCTGGAATCGCGCTGCGCCCGCTTCGCCGGGGGTGGCAGCCCGCTAGACGATGACGGCACGATCACCGCCGAGGAGCTGATCGGCGGCATCGCCGTCGGCGTGATCGAGGACCTGCTGCGCCAGCGCCTGGAGGAGAACGATCCGGTGGAGGATCGGATTCAACGCAGGCTGGATGACGAACGGTTTGCCGAGGCCGAGCGTGGCCAAGACGACCGGCAGTTCCGCGACCGCTTCATCGAGGATGACGGCTTCGAAGGCCGGCGCGGTCGCGACTGGCCCGAATTCGACGTCAACACCGACCGCGCCGTCAGCCTGGTCGGCAGTCTCGGCCGCTCGGAGACGACCGTGGTCTTCCCGCTGCGCACGCGCGTCGGCCGGCTCTGGGTCGAGCTGCGCGAGCCGGGGCGCGTCGATGTCGACCGGATCACGGCGGTCTATCGCGGCGGCAATCGCCGCAACCTGGATCTGCAGGCCTGGCGCGACAGCCGCGTCGGCCGCATCCGCCTGCCCGACGGCGACCTCATGCGCTTGGAGGTGCGCGGCAATGTCGACCGCGGCAACGACCGTGTCGACATCCTGGTCACCGCCGCGCCGCCCGGCATCACGCCAGCGCGGTATGACCGCCCGGCGCAGCGGGGCCGCGAATGGATCAGCCTCGGCGACCGCTCGGTCGGCCGCGGGACGGACCGCGACACCATCGAGCTTGGCCGCAACGACGGGCGCTTCGATGCGATCGGCATAACGGTGGACGGCACCCCGGTCGCGGTCGACAACATCCTGGTCGACTACAGCAATGGCCGCGAAGAGCGGATCAGCGTCCGCGACGTGGTGCGCGATGGCGAGCGCGTGGTGCTGGAGCTGCCGACACGCCGTGCCCAACCGGTGGACAAGCTGGTCGTGACCTATGCCGCCAGTCGCGACGGCCCGCGCCCGACCGTGCGCTTCTGGGGCCGCCGGCTGCGCGAGTAACCGGCCGCTGCCGCCCGGCGTCCGGACCCGCCACACGCGCGATACCCGCGGCTTGACATGGCCCCGCCGCCCCGGTCTGAGGGTCGGCATGCGCATCGCCACCTGGAACATCAACGGCATCAAGGCCCGCCACGATCTGCTGGTCGACTGGCTTAAGCGCGAGCGACCCGACGCCTGCGTGCTGCAGGAGTTGAAGAGCCAGGACGAGAGCTTCCCGCGCGAGGCGATCGAGGATGCCGGCTACACGCTGGAGACCCATGGCCAGAAGGGCTTCAACGGCGTCGCCCTGCTGGCGCGGGGCCCGATCGAGGATGTCCTGCGCGGCCTGCCGGATGCTGCCGGCGCCGGGCCCGACGGCGCCGATGACGAACAGGCCCGCTGGATCGAGGGCACGGTCTATGGCGAAAGCGGCGGGGCGCTCCGGCTCTGCGGTCTATACCTGCCGAACGGCAACCCGACGCCCGGCGCGAAATACGACTACAAGCTGACCTGGATGGCGCGGCTTCGCCACCGCGCCGAGGCGCTGCTGGCGGAGGAGCTGCCCTTCGCATTGGCCGGCGATTTCAACACCATCCCCGAGCCACGCGATGCCGAGCGCCCCGATGCCTGGATCGACGACGCCCTATATCTGCCCCAGACCAAGGCCGCGTGGCGTCGTATCCTGCATCTCGGCCTGCACGACGCGACGCGCGAGGTCAGCCAAGAGCGAGGCATCTACACCTTCTGGGACTATCAGGGCGGCGCTTGGGAGAAAAACGACGGCATTCGCATCGACCATATCCTGCTGAGCCCGCAGGCCGCCGACCGCATGACCGGCGCGAGCGTCGAGAGCGAGATGCGCAGCCGCGAAAAGCCATCCGACCACGTGCCGGTCTGGGTCAGCCTCGACCTCTGAGGTAGCCCTCCGGTCCCCGGTCAGCCGCCAGGGCGCCTCGGCGGCAGCGGCGTCGATCCAGCCCCGGCAGCCGGGCTCGGCACGGGCCGTGCCGCTCCACCAGATCCGGTCAGGCGGTTCGACGGTCGGCGCGGCGGTAGCAGGTCGGCCGCGCCGCCGGTTCCCGCGGCGACACGCTCTGCCGCGACGCCGGCCGTGCCGGCAGAGGCGTCCGCACCCGCTGCAACCTCAACCTCTCCAAGATCCGCGATCGCGCCGATCCCCGTCCCCAGGTCCGCGCCAGCCGTCGGCGTGGCATCCGAGAGGACGCCGAGCGCCGCCGGCGGCAGCTCGGCCACTTCGGTCGAAGGTGCGCTCTCGCGGGCGGACTGGGGACGCGCGGGCGAGGTGTCGGTCAGTCGGGCAATGATCGCCTCTTCGCCCAGCGCCCTGTTGCCCTCGATCAGCGCGCGGGCCTGGCGTCGGGCCTCGGCGAACAGCGCCTCGGGCCCCAGCCCGCTCGCCTGGAAGCCCGACACGGTCAGGACCGCCATACGCCCGTTCAGATCCAGGAAGCCGCGCCAGAAATCCCGCGACAACAGCGGCACGGCGCCGTTGCCACTGCTGATCGCATGCACGTAGAGCGCGTCGCCGAGGCGGGCGATGTTCGCGATCTCGATCTCGTCGTCGCCTGCACCGCGGGCCAGCCGCCGACGCCCCTCCGCACTTTCCACGAAGCGCTGCAGGCTCTCCACCGAGCCGCGCGGCCCCGCCGCGACCGAGATGGTGACGAGCCCGGCAAACGGCTCCTGGCCGAGGCTGTCGCCCACCGGATCGATCCCGGCCGACGGATCGGCGGCGACCAGCACGCAGTCGGTCAAGAGCAGGAAGGCCGAGCCTGCCGAGATGTCGATGGCATCGTCCGACACGCAGGCGCCGGCGGCCGGCGTGACCGCGACACGGCGCCCGGCGGCGCGGATCACCGCCCGCTTGGGCGCGCTCGACAACAGGGTGAAATCGCCGACGCTGACGGTGCGCACAGGCAGCGTTTCGCCGCCGGGGCCCTGTTCTTGCAGGGTACACCCGCCGGCCGCCAAAAGCAGCGAGACAGCGAGTGCCCCTGCCCCTGTGCGACCCCTGTCTGGCGAACGCGCGTGCACCCGGTTCAGATGTCGGCGTAGACGTGGCGCTCCCCGGCCTTGCCGGGATGGGTTACGGCACCGTCCTTCGTGTTGCCGACAAGCTGGGCATATTTCCAAAGCGCACCCGAACCGTACAGCGTCTCGCGCGGCGGCTCGTCCTTCTTCGCCCGCGCGCGCTCACGCAGCTCTTTCTGGCTGAGCTTCACCTTCAAGATGCCGCGACGCGCGTCAATCGTGATGAGATCGCCGTTCTGCAACAGACCGATCGGCCCGCCCTGCGCCGCCTCCGGTCCGACATGGCCGATGCAGAAGCCGCGCGTCGCGCCCGAGAAACGGCCATCAGTGATCAGGGCGACCTTGCCGCCCATGCCCTGTCCCGACAATGCCGCGGTGGTCGCCAGCATCTCGCGCATGCCAGGCCCGCCGCGCGGTCCCTCGTTGCGGATCACCAGCACCTCGCCTTCCTGGTACTCGCGCTTCTGCACGGCGGCGAAGGCCTCCTCCTCGCTCTCGAACACGCGGGCCGGCCCCTCGAAGCGCAGCTTCTTCATGCCGGCCACCTTCACGATCGCCCCCTCGGGCGCGAGATTGCCCTTCAGTCCCACCACGCCCCCCGTGGCGGTGATGGGCTTATCAACGGGGTGGATGATCTTTCCGTCGGCCTCGCCGCTGATATTGGCCAGGTTCTCGGCAACGGTGCGGCCCGAGGCGGTCACGCAGTGGTCGTGCAGATAGCCGCCGCGCATCAGCTCCTTCATCACGACCATCACGCCGCCGACGTCCCATAGATCCTTGGCCACGTATTTGCCGCCCGGCTTGAGGTCGACGAAATACGGCGTGTCCCGGAAGATCTGGCACACGTCATCCAGGTCGAACTTGATGCCCGCCTCGTGCGCGATGGCAGGCAGATGCAGGCCCGCGTTCGTCGAGCCGCCCGTACAGGCGACCACGCGCGCCGCG
>JBCCSW010000321.1:0-4871 GCA_039199465.1 Pseudomonadota bacterium | reverse complement strand
GGCGAAACGCCGATTCGATTTGGCCGAGCGGGAAGCGGGTGTGCTCGATCGGCCGCAGGGTGGCCGGAAAGCGCGGCATCAAGTCGCGGAACATCGGCCGCACGAGATCCGGCCGCTCCCGGGTCATGGCCGCGAGGTCGACCTGGACGTAGTGTACGTCGGGCCGGGACGCGGCGATGCGCTCGGCATCCCACACGTCGCGTTTGCTGACCTCGATGAAGCGGCCGGAAGGCGCCAGGGTCGCGAGATTGGTCTCGATGAAACCCGGCGAGGTCAGCGTGTTGAGCACGACGTCGACCCCGCGGCCGTCGGTGTCTGCCAAGATCGCGTCGCCGAAGTCGAGGGTGCGGGAGTCGTAAACGTGCGCGACCCCAAGCTGGGTCAGCGCGGGCCATTTCGCCCGGCTGGCGGTCGCGAAGACCTCCGCGCCGGCGGCCTGGGCGAGCTGGATCGCGGCCTGGCCGAACCCGCCCGTCGCCGTGTGGACCAGCACCCGGTCGCCCGGCCCGATCCGGGCAACGCGCTCCAGGCAGAAGGCTGCCGTCAGGAACGCGATCGGCACGGTTGCGCCTTCCTCGAAGCCGATCCCGGCCGGGAGCGGGGCGACGCGGTCTTCGGCGACGGTCGTCCAATGACCGAAGCCGTCTTCGACCAGCGCCACAACCGCATCCCCGACGGCGAACGTGTCGACATGCGACCCCACGGCGACGACCTCACCCGCGCATTCGTTGCCGAGGGAGCCGGCGTCGCCCGGGTACATGCCCAGGGCGTTGAGCACGTCGCGGAAGTTGATGCCGGTGGCGCGGATCCGGATCTCGACCTCGTCGCTGCCGGGCGCCCTGCGCTTCGCGGGGACCAAGCGAAGGTCCTCCAAGCTGCCGCGCTGCGCCTGCTCGAGCCGCAGCGCACCGCGCGCCGGCGCGTCCGATGCCCGCACCACGCGTGCGACGTAGCGCGTGCCGCCGCGGATCGCGACCTCCTCTTCCGGCGCGTCCCGATGCCCGCGCTGAAGCTCGGCGAGCAGGCTCTCGACCCGGTCGGCCGGGTCGCCGCCGGGATCGAGATCGACGCGCAGGCACTGCCACTCCGGATGCTCCAGTGCGATCGTCCGGCCCATGCCCACGAGCGGGGCCGCGCGCAGACCGGTGAGAAGATCGCGCGCTTCATCGGTCGGCGACTGGGCATCGAGGTCCACGGCCGCACCGCGGGTGACCACGCAGAGTTTGGGTGATGTCTCCAGATCGGCCAGTGCATGGACCAGCGTCAGGAGTCGGTCGCAGCTTTCGATGCCGTACGCGGGCACCCGATCCGCTGGTTCGGCGACCGGCGGCAGGCTGTCGTCCAATCCCCAGCCGTGGATCACGCCGGTCAGATCCGGGCAGGCCGCCAGCGCACCGCGTAGATCGTCTACCGAATCGGGATCGACCGTGACCGTACCCGCGGCCTTGCGGCGATGGTCCATGCCCGGCACCGCCAGCGTGGCGGTGTGTCCCTGCGCACGCAGGCCATCGGCGAAGGACGCCGCGAAGCCGTCGTACCGGTCGGCAAAGATCAGCCAGTGCGCGATGCGGCGCGTCGCCGGGTCCAGAGCGGGCAGTGCCTGGGGCTGCCACGCGATCTGGTAGCGCCACTGCCGCTCGATCTCGCGACTTTCGCCGGCTGCTGGCGCCACCGGCTTGACGTGGAGTCCCGTGAGGTGGGCAACCACCTGGCCGGCCGCGTCGGCGATGCGCAGGTCGATCGTCACGCCGTCCGTCTCCGTGTCGACCGCGTCCCGCCGCTGCGCGTGACACCAGAGCACGTCCGTCAGCGGACCGGTAAACGCGATGCGCTCGATGTGGGCCGGAACGTGGGTCGCCGGATCGTCCAGCAGCAGCGAAGCCGCGACCTGGAGACAGCCGTCGAGGAGAACGTAGGCTTCCGTGTGCGGGTCCATCCCTTCGATCGTGCCCAGCGCTTCCCGCTCGTTCGACCAAAGTGCGCGAACCCGCTGGAAGCGTGGCCCGTAGTGCAGACCGCGCTCGGCGAGCCCGGCGTAGAGTGCTTCGGGATCGAGGGAGGCGTCGAGCCTGGCGCGCAGCGCCGACGTGTCCAGCGAGGACGCCGCGGCGGGTCCGTCGACGCGGAGCACACCGTCCGCGTGCAGGATCCAGTCTCGGGCCTCCACGCCCGCGTCGGCTGAGAGTACGCGCCACGCCCAGTCCGCTTCGCGCGGCGTCGCGACCAGGTGAAGATCGCGCAGCGCGTTCTCCGCCAGGGGCATGGCGCGGGAGAACGAAACGTTCTCGATCGCGATGCCTTCGCGCATGGCACCGCCGTCGGCCGCTGTCGCGGTTCGCCCCGGTGCGGTGCCGATCGCTGCGGTCGCGGAAAGGATCGCCTGCCGCGCCAGCTCGAGGTAGGCGGTGGCTGGCACCAACACCTGATCGAGCACGCGGTGATCGCCGAGGCCGTCGGGGGCATCGGCGGCCAGGCGGATCTCGAGGACGATGCTGTCGGGTGGGAGTGCGGGAGACTGGATGCGCCGACCTTCGAGTCGGCGATCGGGAAGCCCCGCGCGCTGACCGGATGGCTGACGCCAGTCCGGCGGGTCGCCCGGCAGCCAATGGCGGCTGCGCTGAAAGGGATACGTGGGAAGCACGACCGGACGGCGGCGCCCGCCCCCCAGGGCGGTCGCGTCGAGATCGACACCGCGGACGTAGAAGGCCGCAGCGCTCTCGCGCATCTGCTCACCATCGGGCCGGCTCTGTGCCAGCGAGGGCAGCCAGCCGACCGTCTTGGGATGCTGCCAATTCTGCCGCGCCAGCCACAGCAACACCGGCTGCGGGCCGATCTCGAGCACGATCTCACAGTCGTGCGCCTCGAGCTGCTGGATGCCCTCGGCGAACCGAACCGGCTCTCGCATGTGCCGACGCCAGTGGTTGGCGTCGACGGACGCGACCCGCTGGCCGCTGAGGTTCGAGATCAGCGGAATGCGGGGGCGCCGGTAGGACACCTCGGCAGCGTAGCGCTCGAAGCGGTCGAGGATGGGATCGATCAGCGGCGAGTGCGGGGCGTGCGTGATCGCCAGCGGACGGCACTCGATATCGGCGGCTGCGAGCCGCGCGATGGCGCGGTCGACGTCGGCCTCGACGCCGGCGATCAAGGTCGTTTCCGGGCCGTTGATCGCCGCGACGCTCACGGTTGCGGCCAGCGGAGCAATCAGCTCGGCGACGCGTCTCGGATCGCCGAGCGCAGCGGCGCTCGTGCCGCCGGCCGAGATCTCTTCGATCAGCTGGCCGCGCCGAACGATCAGTGCCAGGCCGTCTTCCAGGTCGAAGACCCCCGCCGCGTAGGCCGCGACGTACTCGCCGATGCTGTGGCCCATGACCAGATCGGGCTCGATCCCCCAGGACTTCCACAGCGCGATCAAGGCCGCCTCGAGGGCGAAGAGGGCGGGTTGGGCATGTACCGTGGCGTCCAGCGCGGTCCCGTTCACCACGGTCTCGGGAGCCAGCATGATCTCGCGCAGGGAAGTGCCGAGCAGCGGCCGCGCGATCGCGTCGCAGCGATCGATCGTGCGGCGATAGACCGGCTCGCGGTCGTAGAGCGCTTGCCCCATGCCCGCATATTGAGATCCTTGTCCGGTGAACAAGAAGGCGATCCGCGGACGCGCGTTGCCTGCGACTCGTCGCGTGATCCCCGGACCGGGTTTTCCTGCGGCGGCGCTGGCAAGTCGCTGCGCCAGCTCGGACGTCGAGTCGCCGACGACGGCGAGGCGATGGGGAAAGTGCGACCGCCCGGTTGCCGCCGTGAAGCAGACGTCCGCCGGATCGAGGGACGGGTGCGCGACGAGATGCTGACGATGGCGCGTCGCAGCGTCCCGCAGCGCCGCTTCGGATTTGGCACTGAGCATCAGCAGATGGCGCGAACCATCCGTCGTATCCCCGCCGCCCAGCGCGGGGAGACGGGGCGCCTCTTCGAGGACGATATGGGCATTGGTGCCGCTCATGCCGAAGGAGCTGACGCCCGCCATGCGCCGCTGGCCGGCCGGCCAGCTCGTACGCTCCTGGACCACCTCGATCGCCAGCTCGTCCCAGGCGATGTGCGCGCTGGGGCGTTCGCAGTGGAGGCTCTGCGGCAGCTGCTCGTGCTGCATCGACAGGATCACCTTGATCAAGCCGGCGACGCCTGCAGCCCCTTCCAGATGGCCGATGTTGGACTTGACGGAGCCGATCTTGAGCGGCCGGTCCGGAGCGCGCTCCGGACCGAACACCGCACCGAGCGCGCGCGCTTCGATGGGGTCCCCGAGCGGCGTACCCGTGCCGTGGGCTTCGACATAGCTCACCTGGCTCGGTTCGACACCGCCGCTGCGCAAGGCGCTGCGGATGACCCTCTCCTGCATCGGGCCGTTGGGTACCGTCAGGCCGCTGCTGGCGCCATCGTGGTTGATCGCCGAGCCGCGGATCAGGGCGAGGATTCGGTGGCCATCCGCCAGGGCATCGGAGAGCCGCGTCAGCAGCAGCATGCCGCAGCCTTCGCCGCGCCCCATGCCGTCCGCCGCCTCGTCGAAGCTCTTGCAGCGCCCGTCGGGCGCCAGCATGCGCGCGCGCGACGCGATGACGCCCATGTGGGGCGTCAGCATCAGGTTGACCCCGCCGGCGAGCGCGCGGTCGCATTCCCGCCGTCGCAGTGCCTGGCAGGCCAGATGGACAGAGACGAGGGACGAAGAGCAGGCCGTGTCCACGACCATCGCCGGGCCGACCAACCCCAAGACGTATGCCAGCCGGCCGGCGGCGACGCTCGTCAGATTGCCGGTGCCGGTGTGGACGTCGATGGCGTCGAGATCGCGGGTGGTCAGACGGGCATAGTCGGTGCCCATCATGCCGACG
>JBCCSW010000320.1:0-4877 GCA_039199465.1 Pseudomonadota bacterium | reverse complement strand
CGGCAAACCCGACGGCGGCTTCTCGAACCCATACTGCTACCACATCGACCAGTTCGAGAGCCTGCGCCCGGTGTTTCTGAAGGTCATCGAGTACGGCCATGCCATGGGTCTGGACATGATCCAGGGCGACCATGAGGACGCGCCGGGTCAGCTTGAGCTGAACTTCACCTTCGACGACTGCCTGCGCAACGCCGACCGGCTGACCACCTATCGCCAGATCTGCGCGCAGGTGGCGCGGGAGTTCGGGCTGATTGCCTGCTTCATGTCCAAGCCCTTCATGGGCGTCTCGGCCTCGGGCTGCCACCACAACATCTCGCTCTGGGAAGGCGGCGAGGATGCGCCGAAGACGCTCGGCAAGGACCAGGGCGTGTCGATGCCGGAGGTATTCCACCACCGATCGGGCGGCAGCAATCGCTTCATGCCCGAGGGCGACGACCCGCAGATGCCCGGCATGGTCGGCCAGCACTCGATCGGTGGCATCGTCAGCCATCTCGACGCGCTGACGGCGATCGGCTGCTCGACCGTGAACTCCTATCGCAGGCTTTGGGACACGGGCTTCTGGGCGCCGGTGTTCAAGGACTGGGGCTTCCAGAACCGCACCACGGGCCTGCGCATCTCGGCGCCGGGCCGGTTCGAATTCCGCTCGGTCGACAGCATGGTGAACCCCTACCTGATGGCGGCCGGCCTGATGCAGGCCTGCGACCACGGGCTGAGCGACAAGATCCCCTGCGGCGCGCCCGAGGAACGCAACATCTATGTCGCCATGGAGGCCGGTAAACTGGTCAAGAAGCTGCCCATGACGCTGGGCGATGCGCTGAAGGCGCTGGCCGAGGACGCGGTCATCAAGTCGGCGATGCCGGGCGAGATGTACCGCCTCTACAATGAGTACAAGACCGACGAGTGGGAGCGCTTCCTGCACACGGTCTCGGATTTCGACACCGAGACCTATCTCGATTGCCTGCCGTAACAGCCGGCCGCTGGCCATAGCCGACGGGAGCCAGACGATGACAGCGACCGCCGATCTCGACGCGCCGTTTCTGCCGCTGGACGATCCTGCCTTCTCGCTGCGCGACCCTCGCGTGGCGGAGGCACGGGCGAAGTCATGGTATGCCCATACGCCCTACGGCATCGCGGTGCTGCGCCACCGCGAGATGGGCGAATTGCTGATCAACCGGTCGCTGCGCCAGGGCAGCCATGCCTGGCCCGAGCACAATGGGGTGACGGGCGTCTTCTCCGATTGGTGGGCGCGCACGATCCTGGTGCAAGAGGGCAAAGACCACTCCCGCCTGCGCCGCCTCGTGAACCCCGCCTTCTCGCCGCGCCTGCTGGAGGTCATGCGCCCGCGCTTCGAGGCGATGGCCGATGCGCTGGTCGACGGCTTCATCGACCGCGGCGCCTGCGATTTCATGGCCGAGTTCGCCGATCCGTATGCGGCCCAGATCCTCTGTCTGATGCTGGGCCTGCCGCAGGCCGAGGCGCCGCGCGTGCTGGAGCTCTCATCGATCATGGGCCTCGCCCTCGGCGTCGACTTCTCCCGCCACGCCGAGCGCATCGACCGCGCGACCGAGGACATGTTCGACTATGCCGACGAGGTCGTGGCGAAGCGGCGCGGCACGCGCGGCGATGACTTCATCTCGGTGCTGGTCAGCGCGAGCGAGGAGGGCGACAGGCTGAACGACGAGGAGATGCGCGACATGATCCTGATGCTGGTCTTCGCCGGCATCGACACGACGCGCAATCAGCTCGGCCTCGGCATGCAGATGTTCCTCGACCATCCCGAGCAGTGGGACTTGCTGGCCGAGCAGCCCGATCTGGCGCCCCGCGCGGTCGAGGAGATCATGCGCCTCAGACCCACCATCACCTGGGTCACGCGCGAGGCGGTGGACGATCTGACTTATCAGGGTCTGGAGATCCGCAAGGGGACGACGCTGCACCTGCTGTCGGGTGCCGCCGGCACCGATGACGAGGTCTACGAGCCGGGCTTCGACATCACCGCCGAGCGCAAGCGCCATTTCGGCTTCGGCGGCGGCGTGCACCACTGCCTGGGCCACGCCATCGCCCGAAGCGATATGAGCGTGGCGCTGACCATCCTGCCCCGTCGCATCGCGCGACCGGCGGCGAACGGCACGGCGACCTGGCTGCCCGACAGCGGCAACACCGGCCCGATCACCCTACCCATTCGTTTCGACGTCCAGCGGTAGGCGCCGCACACGCGTCACCAACACGCAATGGCACGGCCGCTTCTCAGATCCGGATCAACCATCTGCTCGGCATGGACAGATCAAACGAGCGGCGTACCGCGATCCTGGTGCGATGCATGCTCTATCGCTTGCCTGCATGCATGGCGTCGCCAGGCGTGTCGCCCATCTCCTCGCGGCCGGAAAAACCGGTGGCGAGTTGGCGGCGGGCTGCCTGCTTGATGGCCTGCTCGATCCCGGGATCTCGAGTGGCGAGCTCGCGGTACTTTCGCTGGTGCAGGACCAGCAGCCGGGAATAGCCGATCGAGACCACGCTGCTTTCGCGACGGCTCCACGGCCGCACCAACGCCAACTCGCCGAAGAAGTCGCCGGTGCCGAGCGCCACGGTCTCATCGGCGCGGCGCATCTCGACGGCGCCGGAGGCGATGAAGAACATCTCGGTCCCCCTTTCGCCGGCGGACAGAATGGCCTGGCCCGGCGTCGCGAAACGGGCAGTCAGCCCGCGGGACAGCAGCTGTCGCTGCTGCTCATCCAGCCCTTCGAAAAGCGGCACGCGGTCCAGCAGCTTCATCGGCGTCAGCGACAGGTCGAGCGAGGGCGGCCGGGCCACGACCCGCTCGCGCCGGTCGAGATTGGCGACGAGGTGGTCGTGGAGCTCCTGCTCGATCACGCCGTCGTTCAGCAGGCGCTTGTACTGCTGGCGCTCGCGCCTGATCGCAGCCCGGGCCAAGAGCGTCTTCTCAAGCTCCAGCGCATAGACGGGATACTGGATCGAGATCGCCTCCAGCGCGGTGTCGACGGCCTCGTGTCGCTGCGCAATGAGCTGCGAGAGCCGCTCGCCCGCCTCGGCCCCGATCATCGGGCTCGCCGTCTCGGCGATGAAGCGACGGAGTTCGCGGAGGATGCGCTCGCTCTCCAGGAGCGTGCCGAAATCGATCTCGATCTGGGTGCGCAGCCAGCCGTCGATGCCGAGATGGCGTTGCACCGCAATGGCGCCGCGGTGGCGCCAGGAGGGGCGGAGGCTCGCCTCAGCGGCGGCGACATAAGCATCCCAGCCGCCCGCCTGGCCTGCATCGCCAAGCTGTTCGGCGGTGGCGCGAAGGGCGGTGACGACCCGCGGACCGATGGCTCCCTCCTCGAAGGCACGGCGGATCAGACGCAACTCCTGGCCGCTGACGATCCTGAGGCCGAGGCGCAGTCGCTCGACGAAGGGGATGCGTTCGGCCGCGGCCTGCTCGGCTGCCTGCGCCTCGGTCTCCGCCCGCTGGCGGCCGAGTGCGCGTTCGATCGCGGCCATCGCCTCCGGCTCCATGTCGCGCACGCGCACGATGTCGCCCACCACGCGGCGCACCCGTTCAATCGCGCCGGCGACGATCTGCTCGCGCAGGGCCAGATCGGCAGGCGACAACCGATGCAGGCCCAGCAGCCTGGTCGTCCAACCGAGCGTGGCGGCATTCAGGAAAATGGTCGCCAGGGTGTAGCCGGCGGCGATCGCGCCGATCAGCAGGGCGTCCTCATCCAGGGCAACCGTCTCGGTGATCGCGATGGCGAGCACGAGCGTCACCGACCCGCGCACGCCGCCCCAGACGAGCAGGGCGGCCTGTTTGGGCTGGATCGGGGTCGACAGCTGCACCCGCGCCATGACCGGCAGGATGCCGAACAGCACGGCCGAGCGTGCCAACAGCGCCGCGACATAGACGATGCCGATCAAGGGCAGGATCTCGACGCCCGCCTGCAGGATGAGCGTCGGCACCAGGGCCGTGGCGAGGATCATGATCATCGCGTTTGCCCAGAACCCGATCTGCCCCCAGACCACCAGCACGGTCGCCCAGTTTCCCGGGCCCATCCGCAGAAAGCCGCTGGAGCCCGTGGCGAGGCCGGCGAAGACGACGGCGACGACGCCGGATCCGCCGGTCAGCTGCTCGGACAGGATGAACGTGCCGTAGGCGACCACGACTGTAACCGAAACCTCGGCCACGGTGGACCGTGCCAGCAGCGCATAGGCGCGCCCCGCCACATAGGCGACGGCGAGCCCGACTGCCGCGCCGGCACCGAAGGAATAGGCCATGTCGATGGCGAGCCTCGGCAGCGATGGCTCGATCGCGCCGCTCAACATGCCGAAGAGAAGGGCTACGATCGCGATGGCGGCAGCGTCGTTCAGCAGGCTCTCGCCTTCCAGGATGACCAGCAAGCGGCGCGGCGCGCCAAGCTCGCGGAAGGTCGAGATCACGGCGCCGGGGTCCGTCGTCGCCACAGCCGCCCCGAGCAGGAGACAGGCGATCAGCCCGAAATCGGAGACGGCCCAGAGCGCCGATCCCACCACCATGGTCGCGAGCGCGACGGCGAAGATCGCCATGATCGCGACGACGCCGATGTCGTTCAGAAGCCGCCGCACGTTGACGGCCAGCGCCATCTCGAACAGCAGCGGCGGCAGAAAGATGTACAGCATCGACTGCGTATCGACGACGAGCTGTTCGAGAAACCAGCTGTCATAGGCACTCACGAGCCCGCCGAACGGGCCCTCGTCCAGCCAGGCAGCCGTTATGCCGAGCGTCAGGCCCACCAGGGCGAAGACCACGGCGACGGGTTGTCCGATGCGCCGCGCAAGCGGCACGGCGAGACCCGCGACCAGCATCAGCGCGACCAGGCCGACCAGCCCGATGACAAGAACGCTCAAAT
>JBCCSW010000319.1:0-4880 GCA_039199465.1 Pseudomonadota bacterium | reverse complement strand
GTCGGACCGATCATCGGCTCAGAAGTAGATCGAGAACGGGAAGTATCTGGCGTTGATCTCCTGATAGACGCCGTTCTCGATGATTGCGATCAGGGCCCCGTTCAGCCGGTCGAGAAGCTCCGGGTCGGTCTGGCGGACGGCGATTCCGATGCGGTCGTCGATGTCGATGAACTCGCCGACGATCTCATGATCCGCGCCGCCTTCCGTCTGGAGCCAGGCGTAGAGCTGGAGGTTGTCGCCGAGCACCAGATCGATGTCGCCCCCGGCGAGGGCCTCCATCGCCTCCTCCTGGTTTTCGAAGAAGACCGCCTCGACGCCGTCCCCGTAGGTCGCGGCGAGGTGGTCCGCGCTGATCGTGCCGACCTGGGTTCCCACCGTCTTGCCGGCGAGGGCCTCCGGCGAGGTGGCCGGGTTGGTGCCTCTCGGCCCGACGAAGGCGAGCATGTTCGAGTAATAGGGCAACGTGAACGCGACCAGCGTCTCGCGCTCGGCGGTGATCGACATGGAGGCGACGATCACGTCATAGGCGCCCTCGTTCAGGCCGGGGATGAGGGCGTCCCAGTCGTTCTGGACGATCTCGCACTCGGCGCCGATCTCGTCGCAGAGCGCATTGGCGATGTCGACATCGAAGCCCACCAGCGCGCCGGTCTCGTCGAAATAGTTGAACGGCGCGTAATAGCCCTCGGTCGCGATCCTGAGATCCTGAGCCTGGGCAGGCGCGGTGACTGCCGCGCACAGCGCACCGATCATGGCGCAGGCGAGTGTGCGCAAGGGAACCGAACTCCGAACTCGGGACAAGACCGTCTCCTCCAACGCGGAGCGAAGACGCCAGCCGAACGCCGCGCCCGCCACCCACTGTCTGACGCGCAGAGCGTAACGAGAGCCGCATGACGCGCCATCTCCCATATGGGAGATGCGCTGGCACGGCCGTGCCTCGACAACGTCCCTGGACGCGGCGGCGTCCGGCTGAGGATCGGGGCGGCCCCCCTGAATCGGTGCGTTCGCCTTGATCGGCCTCTCCTGCGCGCCCGTGCATCTCGCCCCGATCGCCGCGCTCTGGCTCGGATGCGCGCATCGCGCTCGTATCCGGGTTCACTGGCATGCCCGTCATGCCGGCCTCGCTGCCGGAATGGCGGGCATGCCGTATGTCTCATGCGGGCCCTCTGCTCGCGCAGCGCATTGGACGGGGTGCGGCGACCCTGTTCTACTGCGGTCCGGCGCCGCCGCGCCGACAGCGAGGAGTCCGGCGTGATCGAACACGACCCTCCGTCATCGGGAACGGGCCGCGAGGAGGTTCTCGACCGCATCTACCAAGTCGCGCTCGAACCATCGGCGCTGGATGATCTCATCTCCCTCTGGTGCGATGAGGGGCTCCCCGAGCTGCTGGCGGACCGTCCTCGCGGCGATGCGGGTTCCGCCGAGGCGCCCGGCGTCTACCACCGGCACATCGCGCGGGCGCAGGCGATCCTCGGCCAGGGCCGGACGGAGCATCCGAGCCTGGCGGATCATCTGAAGGGCTTCGACAATCTCGCCGCCTTCGTGATCGGCGGCGCGCTGACCGTGGCGGCCGCGAATGCCGGCGCGCGTGCCGCTTTCGGCGCGCAGGAGGGTCAGCCGATCGGCGGCCTGGGCCTGCCGGACGAGGTCGGCGCGGCGCTGCACGCGACGGTGCAGGGCGTCCTGCATGGCGCGCCTGGCGCAGAGCGGCTCGTGAAGGTCGATGCCTCGGACAAGGGCGGCACGATGCTTCTGAGGGTCCTGCGCGTCGCAGGAGCCCCAGAGGGCGGGCCGGCCGCGCTCGTCGTCTCGACCGCCTTTCGCCTCCGCCGGACGGTCGCGACGCTGCTCGATCAGGTCTTCGGCCTCACCGAGGCAGAGCGCGACGTGGTCCGCCTGCTCGTGGGCGGTGACGACATCAAGACCATCGCGCGCACGCGCGGCACCAGAGAGGGAACCACGCGCGGTCAGGTCAAGTCGATCATCGCCAAGATGAACCTGCGCTCGCAGACGGACATCGTGCGCATGGCGATGGCACTCGGCGCGTTTCCCGACGTCGCACCCGGAGAGGAGGAGGCCTTGCGCGCGCCCGAGCTCTCGCAGCGCTGGCTCGATGCCGAGGTCTGGAAGCCGCTCGACCGCCTCGCGCTGCCGGACGGCCGGTCGATGGGCTATCTCGACACGGGGCCGGCATCGGGAGCGCCGGTGCTGATGTCGCATATGGGCTCCTGCATGGTGCGCTGGTCCCATTCCATGATCCGGATGGCCTTCGAGCAGGATCTGCGGGTGATCGTGCCGGTGCGGGCCGGCTACGGGCCGTCCGCCGCCCTGCCGCCGCGCACCGACCCTCTCGCGGCGGCGAGCGACGATGCGATGCGTCTGCTCGCCCATCTCGGCATCGGGCCGCTGCCCTACCTCGCCCAGGGCACCGATTTTGCCTTCGCGGCCGACATGATCGCGCGCCATCCTGGCGCCGTGACCGCGCTGATCGGCTCCGGCGCGCGGCCCTGCCTACCGGGCGGCGAGCAGGTCGGGGGGCCGGGGCGCTGGCAGAAGTTCTTCGTCGCCGCCGCGCGCACCGCGCCGCATCTCGCCGAGTTCGCCTCCATCGCGGTGATGGAGATGTCGCGGCGCATCGGACCGGAGGCGATGCTGCGGAGCCTGTGCAAGGACTCGGCGGCCGACCTCGCGCTCCTGGAGATCGGCGAAATGCGGCAGGTCCTCGCCGCGAACATCGCCCTGATGTCGCAGAGCGCCGGCCGCGCCGGGCAGGCCTTCGCCCGCGAATACGTGGCCTTCCAGGGCGACTGGAGCGCATCGGTGCGCGCCACGCGCGCCATCCCGGTCCAGCTCTTCATTGCCGAGGAGGATCCGACAATCCACACGGAGGCGGTCGGCGATCTGCGCCACGCCTATCCGTGGATGGAGATCGAGACCGTCCCCAATGCCGGCCTTGCGCTGACCTATCAGTTCCACCGCACCTTGATCCCGCTGCTGGCGAAGGCCGCCAGGTCGGCCGCGAGACGCCCCGGATAGACGGCCTCGGAGGACAGGCCGATCGCCAGAGCCGTGCGCAGATCCCGACGGGCGGCGCCGTAGCTGCGGGAGAGAGGGGTGTGGGTGGAGCTGGTGATGTAGGTCATGGCCCGGGTTCTCTGAGCTCTGGCGCCGCTTTGTGCGGTGCCGATGAGGATAGGCTGGCGAGCTGCCGCGCCATATGACGTTGACGCGCGTCACACCTCTCGCCGTCTGTGCCCATTCCCGGCATCGCGCGGCCTTGTCCGTATGGCAGGCGCGAGGCATGGCCGCTTAGGACTGCCGCCTCTCGCCGAGCCGGCCCAGTGGCCCATCTGCCTCCACCTGTGCTCGCCTCGGATCGCCCTGACCGACCCCGAGCCGGGGCTCCGGATCGAGTCTGGGGGGTGCCCCCTTCGTCAGCGCTGCCCTCGGCACGTTCCCTGCATGGGTTTGCGACCTTGTCGGTTGCCGGAAGGACGCTCACATGCGCTCGACGGCGGCCATGCGGTTGCCGGCCATCACCTTCTCGGAGAGCGCCTCGGCGATCAGGCGGTGCGCGGCGAAGGCCAGGCGCGGGGCATCGGCCTCCAGCGCGGCGAGGGTGGCGCGGTCGAGCACGCGCAGCACGCTGCGCTCGGTTGCCACCACGTCCTGCGTGCGTGGCACCCCGGCCGCGAAACCGATCTCGCCCAGCACGGCGCCCGCGCGCATGTCGCGCAGCCGCACCGGCGGCCCATCCGCCCCCGCGCGCATGATCGAGACCCGCCCGCTCTCCAGAACGAGCATGTCGCCGGAGGGATCGCCCCGGCGCAGCACGGTCTCGCCCGCCTGGACTATGCGCCGTGGCAGGCGCGTCAGGAGCGCGGCCCGGTCGGGGTCGGACGGCGGCGCCTGCATGCCCGAGACCGCCATATCTGGCGCCGCGAGCACCGTCTCTTCTTGTGCCTCCAGCGCACGGTCGAGCGTCTCGTAGCGGGCAAGATGGCCTAGACCCGCAGCCTCCAGCACCTTGCGCAGCTCGGGCGCCACGCCGCTCAGTTCCAGCGTCGCGCCGTGCCGCGCGGCCAGCGCCTCGGCGCGGGCCAGCGCCATCGCCGAAGCCATGTCGAGCCCCGTGACGCGCGATAGATCTACCACTGCTGCCCGCACCGGCAGATCGCCCTCCGCGCTTTGCCCTGCCAAGCGCTCGCGCAGCCATGTCACGAGCTGGTGCCCCGTGCCGAAGAAGAGCACCCCCTCCAGCGTGGCCACCAGCGTGCCCGATCCCGCCGCGCGCAGGCGCTCTATCTCGTTCGGGCTGCGGTCGAGTGTCGAGTGTTGCTCGGCCAAGGTGAGCGCGCCGCGCAGCACCGGCACGCGCGCAGCCGCCAGCGCGAAGGCCAGCACCGCGATCACCAGGCCGACGAGGATCGCCTCTAGGAAGCCCACAGCGGCGGTGATGGCGACGATGGCGTAGATCACCGCGACGTCGCCGCGCGGCAGGCGGCGGGCGGCCAGGACCAGCCATTCATGAAGGAAGCCGAGCCCTAGATAGGCCAGGAGCCCTGTCGTCACGAAGACCGGCACCAGCGCCGTGATCGCCTCGGCGAAGGCAAGGGCGAGCGCTGCGATGGCGGCCACCAGACTGGCCAGCAGACGCCCCGAGACACCCATGCGCAGGCCAATCGTCGTCATCGAGACGCTGACATAGCCGGGCGGTGCGCCGACGCTCGCCATCGCCAGGTTGGTTGCGCCCGTCAGACGTAGTTCGCGGTCGGGGTCGATCTCGGCGCGCGTGGACAGCTCTAGCGCGCCCGTGTTGAGCAGCATCGCCGTCAGGGACAGGATGGCGACGACCAAGATGCCGGGAGCGGCCTCGGCCACCG
>JBCCSW010000318.1:0-4925 GCA_039199465.1 Pseudomonadota bacterium | reverse complement strand
TGGCGGTCGAAATAGAGATCCAGCGCCCTCCGATACCCCGCGGCCCCCGCCAGCCCATGCAGCATGCGGATGACCTCGGCACCCTTCTCGTAGACCGTCGCCGTGTAGAAGTTGTTGATCTCGCGATAGGCCTCGGGCCGCACGGGATGGGCGAGCGGGCCGGCATCTTCGGAGAACTGGCGCGCGCGAAGCGCTTTAACCTGGTCGATGCGGGCGACGGCAGAGGAGCGTTCGTCCTCGCTGAAACACTGATCGCGGAAGACCGTCAGGCCCTCCTTCAGGCAGAGCTGGAACCAGTCGCGACAGGTGATGCGGTTGCCGGTCCAGTTGTGGAAGTACTCGTGCGCGACGATCCCCTCGATCAACTCGTAATCGCGGTCGGTCGCGGTCGCGGGGCTGGCCAGGACGTATTTCGAGTTGAAGATGTTGAGGCCCTTGTTCTCCATCGCGCCCATGTTGAAATCGTCCACGGCGACGATGTTGAAGAGATCCAGGTCGTATTCTCGGCCATAGGCCCGTTCGTCCCAGCGCATCGATCGTTTGAGCGCGTCCATCGCATAGGCGCAGCGATCCTCGTCGCCCGGCCTTACCCAGACGGCCAGATCGACGCCGCGCCCGCCCGCGGTCGTGAAGCGGCTGCGATGGGCGACCAGGTCGCCGGCCACCAGTGCGAACAGATACGCGGGCTTCGGATGCGGGTCGTGCCACTCGGCGTAGTGGCGTCCGTCGGGAAGCGGCCCGGTGTCGCCCGGATTGCCGTTCGACAACAGCACAGGGCAGTCGTCCACCGGTGCCTCCAGCCGGACGGTGAAGGGCGCCATCACGTCCGGCCGATCGGGGTAGTAGGTGATCTTGCGGAAGCCCTCCGCCTCGCACTGCGTGCAATACATGCCGTTCGAGCGGTAGAGGCCCTCGAGCTCGGTATTGCTGTCGGGATCGACCTCGACCGTGCAGTCCCAGGCGAACGGGCCGCCGGGCAGGGCGGCGGCGGCGAGCGTCAGGCCCTCGCGGTCCATCGTCAGATGCTCGGACTGGGTGACGTCGGCGCCGTCGACGGCGGCCGAGACGAGGGCCAGCCGCCGGCCGTCGAGCCGCAGATCCGCGCGCAGGTCGCCGCTGGCCGGGTTTGGCGTGAAGGCGATCCGCGCGCGCACCCGCGTAGCACTCGGCGCCAAGTCGATGTCGAGGCGGACGCTGTCTATCAGCCAGTCCGGCTCGCGGTAGTCCGACAGGCGGATTACGGTGTCGCTCGCCTCCGGCGCCCCGCCTGCGGTGGCGTCAATCTCTGCCGACATGGATGTCCTGATCTCGCTGATGCCTACGGTTGGTGCGGGCGGGCACGGCAAGAGACGGGTGCCGCGGCCCCGCCGGCAACACTGCCTGCCATGCATAGGGTGACAATCCGCCGGCCGCCATGACCAATCGCTTGCGCGCCGGGCTTGGTCGCGGCGGTACCGCTGGTGTAGACCGCGCCGCGGGCAGGCATCTCAGCGGATGGTCTCGTGGCGAAGACGGCCAGGGCGGCAGGACGGGGCGGGCGGCACGGCGCGGCGGGATCGGCAGCGGCGCGACGCGCGTCGAACGCCAAGCGTGGCGGTGCCCAAAACGCGGCCAAATGGACGCTCTACGCGCTCGCCATGGTCGCAGGCGTCCTGGCGCTGCGCCTGTTCGTCAATGCGCTCGAACTGCTGCCGGTCAATTTCGACGAAGCGCAGTACTGGGCCTACGGGCAAGAGCTCGACTGGGGCTATTTCTCCAAGCCGCCGGGTGTCGGCGCCGTGATCCGGCTGGCGACCGATCTGGGCGGCAACAGCCTCTTCACGCTACGACTGCCGAGCGCGCTGGCCCATGCCCTGATCGCCGGCGGGCTGTTCCTGCTGGGGCGTCGGCTGTTCGACGCGGCGACCGGGTTCTGGGCCGCGGCCGCCTATACGGCGGCGCCCGGCGTGACGGTCTCGGCGATGATCATGTCGACCGACCCGGTGATGATGGCCGCCTGGATCCTGGCGATGATCTTCTGGGCTCGCGCGGCGGATGGCGGCCGCACGACCGACTGGGCGCTGATGGGCCTGATGATCGGGCTCGGCGCGCTGGCGAAATACACGATGCTGGCGATGCCGGTCGCCGCTGTGGGTTATGGCCTGTTCTCGGCGCGGGGGCGTGACTGGCGCGGCGCCGGCAACGCCGCGGCCGTCGCTATGCTGGTGCTGTCTCCCAACCTGTTCTGGAACGCATCCAACGGCTTCGCCACGGTCTTTCACGTGGCGGAGGACGCCGATCCTGGCAAGGGCTACTTCAACCCCGGCAGCCTGGCCGAGTTCATGGGGGCCCAGCTCGGCGTGATCGGGCCGGTGGTCTTTGTCGCCATCCTGGTGGCGTTCTGGCGCCGCCGCGACTGGATCGGCGATTGGCGCATGCGCATGCTCGCCTGGCAGACAGGCCTGCTGCTGTTCACGATCATCGCGCTGTCTTTCCTGACGCGGGCGCAGCCGAACTGGGCGGCGCCGGCCTATGTCGCTGGCAGCCTGTTCGCCGTTGCCTGGCTGCGCCAGGCGGGTTTCGCGCGCTTTCTGCGCTGGCAGATGGTGGCCGGCGTCGCGGGGGCGGTGCTGCTCTACGGTCTGGCGGCGCTCTATGCCGGGCGGGCCGACACGCTGCTGCGCCCCACCGATCCCTACAAGAAGATGCGACTGTCCGAGCCGTTCTGCGACCGCGCCCTGGCCGCGATGGCGGAGGAGGGCGCCGACGTCCTGCTCTCGACCAGCCGCAAGCGGTTGTCGGAATGCATGTTCCTGGGCTCGCTTGGTTGGGACGAGGTCGCGATCTGGCATCCGAGAGGCCGGGCGGCGAACCATCACGAGATGGCCGCGGCCCTGCAGCCGGGGGACGAACGGCGCATGCTTGTTGCCGTCATGGGCGATGCCGAGAGGATCGTCCGGCGCTTCGAGGCTGCGCGCGAGGTCGACAGCGGCCGCTTCGCGACCCATCGCGACCGCGACTATGGCTATAGTCTCTGGGTGGTCGAGGGCTTCCGCGGCTATGTCGAGTGACGATGGCGGCGTGACCGCAGCGTTCGAGATCAGGCCGGTCGGTCGTTGACGAGGCCCAGATAGACCGGACGCGGATCGAGCTCCTCCAGCCCGGCGCGCACCCACGCCATCATCGCTTCCGTATCGGTCGGCTGCGGGACCGTGCCGATCACGTCGACGAACAGCATGTCGTCGCCCGGGGCCGCCCAGCGGGCACTGGCCAGGCGCTGGAACTCGGTCTTCAGGAAGGTATGGAACGCGGTCGCCTCGCCGCGCGCGACCTGGATGGCCGCCAGACGGAACAGCTCGGCCGCGTGATCGAAGGGATCGATCGAGCCGGCGGCGCGGGCTGCAGAGATCGCGGCCTCGGCCCGGCGCCAGGCGACGTTCAGGGCACCTGCGCGGACCTCGGCCTCGGCCCAGATCGCGTGGTGGCGGGCGAGCCCGGTCGACTGCGGGCCGAAATGCTGCATCACCACCGGCATCAGATCGGCCATCATCTCGCGCGCCTCCCACGGATCCTCGGGCGAGGATACGCAGAGCACGAGGCCATGCGTGGCCGCGATCAGGCGGGGCGTGCCGGGCTGGCCCTCCAGGATCTGGCGATAGAGCGGCGCCGCCTTCTCGCAATCGCCCGAGGCATAGGCCGCCTCTGCCGCCTGCCAGGGATCGCTCGACGACAGGGCGGGCATGGCCGCGGTCGGCGCGGCGGCGGCCAGCGGCGACAGGGCTGTCATCATCAGGGCAAGGGCGCCGGCGATACCCGTCATCCTGGAGCAAAGCGTCATCGACCCGTCCTCCAGCCAGGCGCGCGGCGGGCGAAGAAGGCGTCGATGCCCTCGGCGGCCTCGGCCGTCTCCCAACGGTCGGCGAGCGCTTCGATGGTCATCGCGACAGTGTCGGGATCGGGTCCGGGGGCGAGCCTTTCGACCAGCCGCTTGGCGTCGGCCACGGCACCGGGTGCCGCGTCCAGATAGGGCGCGACATGGCGCGCGACAGCGTCGTCAAGATCGTCCGGCTGAGAGACCTCCGCCGCCAGTCCGAGCCGTGCCGCAGTCGCTGGCTCGATCACACGCCCCGAAAAGAACACCTCGCGGGCCCCCGCTCTTCCCAACCGTGCAACGACATACGGGGAGATCGTGGCCGGGGTGAGGCCCAAACGGACCTCGGTTAAGGCAAGCTTCGCGTCTGACGCGACGATGGCGGCGTCGGCCACCGCCATCAACCCGATGCCGCCGCCATAGGCCGCGCCGTGTACGCGCGCGATCACCGGCTTCGAGAGGCGATCGAGCGCGCCCAGCATGCCGGCGAGCCGGCGCGCTTCGACGATCCGGGTCGCGCGGTCGGCCTCGGCCTGGGCGCGCATCCATGCCAGATCGCCGCCGGCCGAGAAGCTGCGGCCGGCGCCGGCCAGGATCACGACCCGCACCCCGGGATCGGCGTCGAGCGCGGCCGCGGCCTCGGCCAGGGCGTCGATCAGCGCGGCGTTCATCGCGTTGTGCCGCTCGGGCCGGTTCATGGTGAGGGTGACGACGCCGCGGTCGTCGCGGCTGACGATCAACGGGGTAGCGTCGTCCGGTGCCGCCTGGGTCATCGGATGCCTCCGGGCGCGCCAGTGGCAGGTGTCAGCCGGGTCGACATCGCGCGGGCCATCGCCTCGGCCCGCCCGAGCGCGTCGCGGTCTATACCGGTCTCGATGCCGCGGGTGCGGGCCCAGTCCACCAGCCTGCCCGTCGCGAGGTTGCCGCGCGCACCGGGGGCGAAGGGACAGCCGCCAAGGCCGCCTGCTGCGGTGTCGAAGACCGTGATGCCCCGGTCGAGGGCGAGCGCCACGCTCTCCAGCGCGCGGCCGTTGGTGTCGTGGAAATGGCCGGCGAGCCGGTCGGCCGAGATTCG
>JBCCSW010000317.1:0-4930 GCA_039199465.1 Pseudomonadota bacterium | reverse complement strand
TCAAGGGCGGGGGTGCTGGCATCGGCCTTGACCCGGATCGACCGGGACGGATCGGCGTCCAGGCGGCGTTCGATTTCCGCCACGATCTCGTCCTCCGACATGATCGTCCCATCGAGCGCTCGCTCGCCGTCCGCCCCGATCTGCACCATGTCGCTCACCTCTGAGGGCGGGCCCTCGGTGAAGGAGGTCGGCGGGGACAGCGCAAAGGGGTCCGCCTCGGTCAATCGCCCCGCCACCATGAAGAAGAGAAGCAGCACGAAGACGACGTCGATCATCGGCGTGATACCGACGGTGACGGGCGCGCGTCGGCGCGCGCCAAGCTCGCGCTTCAAGTCGGGATGATCGCCGGTCGTGCCCATCAGAACCGCCCGAGTAGGGAGATGTCGGTGGCGCCTGCCGCAGCGAGATCATCGAGGACCCCCACTACACGCTGGATGTCGACACCGACGGCGGGTGCCACCAGGAGCCGCTGATCCGGTCGCACCGACAGCCGGTCGCGAACCGCCTCCAAGAGCGCATCGTCTGTCATCGTGGCGCCCGACAGCCGCAGATCGCCGAGCCGCACCTCCACCAGGAGCGCGCCCTCGGCGCTACTGGCGACCGGCACGCCGCGGCTGCTGGAGGCCAGATCGACGCTCCGCCAATCCTCGAAGCGCGAGGCGAGCATGAAGAAGACCAGCAGAATGAAAACCACGTCGATGAGCGGCGTCACCCCGATCTGAGCCTTCCGTCGCGGTCTACTCAGCGACATGGAGGCTCGCCTCAGCGGTGACGCGCGCCGCGTGCGGATGGGCGTGGGGGGGTATGCTCGTGAACAGCCCCTTCAGCACGCTTTCACAGGCGAGTTCTAGGCGTTCGATCCGTCGGTCGAACCAGTTGTGCGCGGCAACGGTGGGGATCGCGACGGCCAGCCCGACCGCCGTGGTCAGGAGCGCTTCCCAGATCCCGCCCGACAGCACGCCGGGATCGACCCGGTCACCGGCTGCCTGCAGCTCGGCGAACGCGGTGATCATGCCGAGCACCGTGCCGAAGAGCCCGAGGAGCGGTGCGAGGGCGCCGATTACTTCCAGCGGACGCATCCAGGCGCGCAGCGCTTCGAGCGCATCGGCGGCGATCCGAAAGCTCTCCTCCCGCGCGCCGGCCGGGTCATCGCCCTGCAGGCGCGCCCCCATTGCATAGGCCGCTGCGGCAGACACCGGGCCCTGGCCGGCCTTGGCAAGATCTAGCGCGGCCTCGGGTGTGCTGTCGCGCCAGCGGCGCAGCACCTCCCGCCCAACACTTGCATCACGACCGTAGCGCAGAAGCTGAACCACCTTCGGCAGGATGATGCCGAGCGCGAAGACCGACATGGCAAACAGGATCACCACCACCGGTCCGCCAGCTTCGACGAGGTCGACAACGCGCTCGACCGCCCCCTCGTAGCCGGTGGGCGCAGCCACCAGCGTATCACTGGCTTGGTCCGCGCCGAGGCTTTCGACGTCGGCGGCGGGCGCTGGCGCGTCGGCGTCGCTCACATCGTCTAGCCCGGTCGGAAGCGATCCGTCCGCCGTGTCGGCAGTGCTCGCTGCGGGTCCCGCTTCTGCGCCCGGCGCCGCACCCTCGGCGGTTTCGGGCGTGGATCCGGGTGCCGACTCGGTCATCTGCTGCTCATCCATCCGCGGTCACCCCTTTTCGCCCGTGATGCGCGCGGCAGTGAGAAAGGCGCCGCAGGGCTCTGCTCCGAGTGCTCGATCGCCCCGTCGATACCGGCATGACCGACCCTGGCCCCACTTACTCCCGCGGTGGGTCCGTGCGGACACGCGTTCTACGAAGCTGGTGATCGTAGCGCTGGCTGAGATGGCGACATCTGCGTCGGCATCTTGCTCGCCGCGAGTACGAAGAAGCTGACAGAACGGGTCGTCAATGAGAAGCCGCGAGGCGTCCTCTCGCAGTGCGGTATTGTGTCCTCCACTGCAGAAGCTCCATTGAAGGCGATACCGCGCCGGCGCGGGTAGACGTTCGAGGCGAGAAGCGGGGCCAGCGCCGGCACAGCGTTGAGCCGTGGTGCCGATGTCGGGGCGCGTCTCCTGCCAAAGGGGACACGCACGGAGCGGGCGGAGCCCCATCGCGCGGCCGCCAACCGGTGCTTCGGTTGGCTCGTGCTCTCACGTAGAAAGGCCGATGCATTGCCTGTCCGATGGAGAGCACCTTGTTGACCGTCCTGTCTGTCGCGAGCTTTCGCTCTCTCTTCCTCGCTCAAATCATCGCGTTGATCGGCACAGGACTGGCCACGGTGGCGCTCGGACTGCTTGCCTTCGAGCTCGCCGGGGGGGACGCCGCGCTCGTCCTCGGCGGCGTCTTTGCGATCAAGATGATCGCCTACGTTGCCGTCGCGCCCATTGCGGGCGCTTTCGCCGTCCGGGTGCCCCGGCGCGCCCTATTGGTTACGCTGGATGTGATCCGGGCTGCCTGTGCCTTGTCGCTGCCCTTGGTGAGTGAGGTTTGGCAGATCTACCTGATCATCGTCGTCCTGCAGGCCTCCTCGGCCGCCTTCACACCGGTGTTCCAGGCGACGATCCCCGACATCCTCACTGATGAGGAAGACTACACCCGGGCGCTGTCGCTCTCACGGTTGGCCTACGATCTGGAGGCGATGCTCAGCCCGCTTTTGGCGGCGGCCTTACTCTCGGTCGTCACTTTCGACGCGCTTTTCGGAGGGACATCGCTCGCCTTCGTTGTCTCGGCGCTCCTGGTGGCCTCGGTCGTCCTGCCGACGGTGACACCCGGCCCGGCGCGGCCGATCTACGAGCAGACGACGCGCGGCGTTCGCCACTACCTGGCGACGCCGCGGTTGCGAGCGCTGTTGGCGCTTTGCTTCGCGGTGTCCTCGGCCGGCGCGATGGTGCTGGTGAACACGGTGGTGATGGTGCAGGGCGACCTCGGCCTCTCCGCCAGGGCGGTGGCGATGACCATGGCAGCCTTCGGTCTGGGGTCGATGGTGGCAGCGCTGGCACTGCCCCGCCTCCTGGAGGGCGCATCGGATCGGCAAGTCATGCTGCCGGGAGCTGGTGTGATGGGCGGAGCGCTCATCGCGCTGCCCCTCTCTGCCGCGCTCTACGGCCTCACGTGGCCCTTGGTGCTGTTGGTCTGGTTTCTGGTGGGGCTCGGGTACTCGGCGATCCTCACGCCTTCGGGCAGGCTCCTACGCCGATCCTCCCATGCCGTAGACCGGCCTGGGCTTTTCGCAGCGCAGTTCGCGCTGTCACACGCCTGCTGGCTGGTCACGTATCCCCTGGCGGGGGTCCTCATGACCTGGGGCGGGGTCGGCATCGCGTCCGGCGTGCTTGGCGGGCTCACGATGGTGTCGCTCGTCCTGGCCATGCGTCTCTGGCCCGATCCTGACACGGTGGCGGTGCCTCACAGCCATCCGGAGCTGTCGTCCGATCACCCCCATCTGCAAGAGCATCGACGCACGCTGCATCCATACGTCATCGACGATCTTCATCCGCGATGGCCGACCTCGCGGCCACCTCGAGTCTGACAACACGGGAGCCGCACAAGGCGGCGAGGCGACACAGGGTAATTCCGACCGAAATAGGTTGTTATGTCGTTGACGGGCGACCCCGTCATTCCCACCGTGTGGTATCGGATCGCCACTCACGTGACGCTCCGCTGTCGGGAGCGATCGACGATGACAGGTTCTGCGTGGCAAACACTCTGCGATACGCGCTGGCGGGCTGAGCTCCCTCCCGACGGCGGGGCTGATTGGCAGCCGTCGCAAACCTCGCCGGTCGCGCTCGCAAGGCGCGTGATCCGTCCCGGCGCCTCTGCCTGATGCCGCGGGCGCCGACCTCGACGATGACGGCGGGTGTGCGGAGCGGTGGTAACGCCGATCGTCTGCTCACGCTCGGGGATTTTGAGGGGGCCGACCAAGACCCGTTTCTGGACGACTACCACCTGTCCTTGCCGTCGGACGTTGCGCCAAGCAAGGACTTACCCCTGTTCTCTGGCCACCATGAGAGCCGCCACCTGGCGCTCGGCCCGAAGCTGGAGATCAGTGCGCTGACGGCGATGTGCGACAGTCACCACGCCGGCGTGCTGAAGCGCTCACTGACGCTGCTCCTCCCGATCGACTGCGGCCCGCTCACCCTCGCCGTCGGAGGGGGAGAGAACGTCGTACTGGAGCGGGGCCAGGCCCTTCTGATCGCGATGCGCGAGCCGGGGCGGTTCGCGAGCATCAACCGCCGGGGCGATCGCTTCCGCTCTCTGCTGCTGCAGACCCGGCCGGAAGACCTCGCCGACGGTGAGCTGGCCGATCTCATAGAGACAGCGACGGCATCGAATACGCTGGCACGGCTGCCGGCGTCCTCCTGGTCGGCGGCGCTAGCGGCGACCACCGTCGCGGCGGACCCGACGGACCGGCTGATCGAGGACAGCTGCGCGATGGGGCTGCTCGCGCAGGGCCTGCAAACGGTGATCGGTGGAGAGCGTTGCACGTCCCAGCGCGTGACCGCCGGCGATCGAAAGCGCATGATGCTCGTTCGCGACATTCTGATCGCCAGCCCTGACAAGCAGCACTGCCTCGCCGACTTGGCGCGCGAGGCAGGCGTCAGCGTGACAACGTTGACGACAAAGTTTGCGGCGGTCTTTGGGGTATCGGTGTTCGGATGTCTGCGCGACATCCGCCTCGAGCAGGCACGCGCCGGCATGGAGCAGGACGGTTGGACCGTGTCGCAGGCGGCCTACACCGTCGGCTATCGCCATCTCGGCAGCTTTTCCGAGGCTTTCCGCCAGAAGTTCGGGCTGTTGCCGAGCGATTTTCGCCGCCGGATCGCCATACGTTCTCTGCCGTAAAGAAAACGGCCCCGCGCCGCTGTCCGCTTGCTGGTGTATTGCCAGCGCTCAGCCGTAGGCTTTCCCCATACTGACCTCGCAGGCGGTCGACCCAAGG
>JBCCSW010000316.1:0-4937 GCA_039199465.1 Pseudomonadota bacterium | reverse complement strand
TAGGTTTTGAAATCATTTAGATTTCTTAAAAGAAATTATTTTAATACCGCTACAGATGAGCACTCCGACGAGAACGAGCTGAAGACTATTTCTCGTACAGGGCGCATTGCGCAGTCTCCGAGAAGCTTGCCTTAACCGTGATGGCCTAAGACCTGCTGCCACGAGGCGGATGGTGGCGAACGATCATCTCCATGGCGCTGGTTGGCGTGGATGGCCCGCTCACGGCGCGCGACGGCGGCCATGTCGTGCGCAAGGGCGAAGAGGGGTGAGCCGAGGGATGCTCAAGCGCTTGAAAGGCATCGGCAAGAGCGCCCTGCCGCGCGCCGGTACCGGCGGGTCATTGCCCACGCGGCCGACCGATCCGTCGCCGGTGCCTCTTGCATGGGCGGCCGGGGGCAATGGCCCCAATCCATACGTCAATCTCGGCGACGCTCTCAGCCCGATTATGGTCGCGCTCGTATCTCGCCGCCCAATCGATCACGCGGCCATGGCCGCTGATACCGCCGGCCCTGAGGCGCTTTCTCGACTACGCGGGCGCGCCGCATCGGCTGCGTTGGGGGGCGCCGATCGCATGGCGGCGGTCGGTACCATCGGCCAAAATCTCCGCGGCGGTCGGGTGAGCATATGGGGCACCGGCTGTTCGCCCTATGCCGGGAGGCCCGGCAGCGGGCCCCGCCTGCCGTTCTCGCCAAGGGCCGACACCGCCTTCGACATCGCTGCAGCGCGCGGCCCTTACACGGCACGCTTGTTGACCGGCGGCGCATTGCCCGAGGTTGCGATGGGTGATCCGGCGCTGCTGCTCCCCCGCTTTCACGATCGCCCTGTGGCACCGCGCTATGAATTAGGCGTCGTGCTGCACCTCGCCGAATTGGCGGATCGCACCTACGAGGCTCATCCGGCCGCCGGTTTGGTGCGCTATCACGGCTTGCCGGCCGCTATCGATGTCCCTTGGGACGGTCAGGACGCCGTCGGAGGGGCGCGACGCGTGTTCGCGTCAGGGGCGGCTGGGGCTGGTGACAGGGTCGCTCTCATCACGATGGTCACGGCACCGGATGCGATGTCGATCGCCGACCGTGTCGACACACTTCGAGCCTGCCGCCGCATCGTATCGACCTCGCTGCATGGCATCGCTTTGGCGCTGGCCTACGGCATACCCTGCCTCTATCTCGCGAGCACCGCCGGGCCGGTCGGCCCGGGAGAGGCGGCGCTAGATCCTTCGGGCGTGGATCTGCCCGAGGGGCTCAATCCCCGCTTTCCCGACCTCTATGCCGGCCTCGGCTTCTCCAGGATGCCCTTCTGGCGGCAGCCCAAGGCGATGCCGACCGACTGGAATGCCGTTATCTGCGCGATCGATGCGATGGCCGATCCTGCTGTCGGCCTCGCTCGATGTTCCGGCGAAATGGGGGATGCCCTGGCCGCGACGTGCCCTGCCGGCGTCGCGGGTCTGCACGCCGTGTCAGTCGGTCGGGCCGGGCCTTCCGCAAGGTCGCTGGATGCGAACAGCGATGTGAGAAGCATACCGTTCATGGGACGCGCACGGGCAAGTCGCTCGACAGCCGCAGCCGCGATGGCCACGCCGTGATGCTGGACGCGTCGCCTCCCTCTTCCGCGCCGTCGCCCAGGGCAGCGGCGGAAACAGGCCAGCCACATAGCCGGCAACCGGCGTCGATCGACGGGAGTTCGGCGCCCTTCGATTCACTGCCCGCGGAGCAAGACGGGCGTGTCGCTCTCTCATGGGCTGCCGGCAGAAGGTTGAGCGGCTTCTGCAACGCGGGCGATGCACTTGGGCCGATTGTCACCGCAGCGCTCACGGGTCGGCCGGTCGCCCATGTGAACATGAAGCGCGCGACGCCCCGCCTCGCCACCATCGGCACGATTGCCCAGGCCTTCTCGGGGGGCGTCGTGCATCTTTGGGGTACCGGCCTGGACCGGCGGATCAATCTTGCAGATCCCGGCGCGCCCTGGGCGCCGCAGCCCGACACGGTCTATGTCGTTCACGCGCTGCGGGGGCCGGTGAGCGGTGCGGCCTTTGCGGCGCATGGCATCACGGTGCCGCAGGTATGGGGCGACCCGGGCTATCTCGCGCCAAGGCTCTGGCCAGATGCTGCACGCGAGAAGACCCACGACCTGGGTGTCGTCCTGCATCTGTCCGAGCTCGACGGTCGCGGCCCCGGCGCGAGGGCCGCCGCAGCGCTCAAGCGGTACCGGTTGCCCGAGGCGTGGCGCGGCCGGGTGCGCCTGATCACGATGGATACGCCGGCAAGCGTTGCTGGTGTCGCCGCCAAGACTGCCGAGATCGCGTCCTGCAGGCGGATCCTGACCACATCGCTGCACGGCTTCGTGCTCGCCGATGCCTACGGCGTGCCCGCTGCCTGGTTCGGCTCTGCCGGTCACGGCGCGCGGGAGGGGACGTTGGATGACCCTGCCATCGGCCTCGATCACCGCTTCCGGGACCTTCTGGCCGGGATAGGACGGGATCGCGTGAACGTGTTCATGAACCCTCGCGATGAGGAGACCGACTGGGCCGCGGCGCTCGACATGTTGGACGGGGTTTCACCGACCGGCTTCGATGCTGCTGCCTTGCTCTCCGCCTTTCCCGATCGCGCAGTGGCGGCGTGGGGCGGGTCTGCCCCGGCACCGTGGCCGGACCCGCAGCCGTTGCTTGGGGAGCTTTAGAGTGATGCAGCCGCGTCAAGACGTGAACGGACCTCCCAGTCCTCCGCAATCGGACGGGTCATTCTCGGTAGGTGCTCTCGCCCGTCGTCTTCTGGTGCCAGACGGCGGCTTCACGCGCGAAAGACGACAAGACACTCCGCCCAAACCCGGCAACGTCGTCATGCGCGGCGCGACGATCGGGCAGAGCGGCGAAGCGGGTGCCCTTGAGCGTTTCCGGCGCACCAAAGACCCCGAGTGGGATCGCACAAGCGCGGCATCGCCCGAGAGCAGATCAGCTGGAAGCGCTCGCGGCGCCGTCTCAGATGCGCCTGCGCCGAGCAGCGATATGGCACTTCTCAGTGCGGTTCTGCGGCGGTATCCCTTCGCGCGCTACGCTCAGATCGCCGCCATTCGTGGGACGGTTTGCGGCAACGACGGGGTCATGACGCACCCGGTCAACATGCCGCCGCGTGGAAAGCTGACAGAGCCCGCCACGCCTGGGCCGCGCCTTCTGCGTGCTCTCGAGCCTGAGCCGCGTACTCTTCAACCGGAGACTGACCATCCGACGGTGCCGGTCAGTCGCTTTATGGCGCATGTCCGCGACGCCCGGCCTCAAGGGTCCAGCATCGATCCTTCCTGCCCCTATGGCGCGGCGCGTTTCGCCGTCTGGTACGTCACCGAAGGAGCGGCTGCTCTCCGCGGTACAGCACCGGTGGATCGGGCCCTCGCCTCCTTTCTTGCGAGCGATGCCGAGGAACCGTGGAGCGGGTCGTTGCAGCGGTCGCGGCTGATGTCGGCCCTTGAGGGGTTCGGCCCACCCCAGGCCGCGGTCAACGATCCAGACCGCTATAGCTGGGACATTGCCTGCCGCTGGCTGAGCGCTTCGGATCGCTGGCCGGGACTGAGCGAGACACTCGCGCCGACTTGGGTCGCCGATACTCTCAGCCGCGTGCCTGCCGAGGGGAGGGGTGAGCCGTTCCCCATCGGCGCTTGGCTGTTGGAGACGCATCGCCGATCTCCGACCTATCGCGCGCGCTATGACATCACCACAGCACTCGGTCGGGTGGCCTTCGCTTTCGACATGGTGCTGCATCACGCAGGAACGCCGATCCGCCGTCTCGCCCTAAACCAGGCCCTCGTCGACTGGTTCGCGGCGCCGATGGACGGGATCGTCGGCGCCCCCAGCAGGATGGAGGTCTTGGTCGGGCTCGCCGTGGGTTGGTTGCAGGGCGAAGGGGCTGACATGGCCGGCGGACCCGAGGCGACTGTCGGGGCGCGGTCTCTGCGTCGTACCTATCGCGGGCGCGCCTGTCAGCGCTTCCCGGTGCTCGCGGCGTTCTCTACGCTCGACGAACGTCTGTGGCGCGGGGCCGATACCCGCTTCGAACTGATCGGCATGGCCCGCTCAGAAACCGGGCTTGGGCAAAATCTATGGATGAGCGCGAAGGCCCTGTCTTGGGTTGGGCTTGATCCGCTGATCCGCGATAGCGAGGCCGGCTTCGCGCTTATAGACGGGTCGGATGGCTCGGCGCCGGATCGCGGCCCTGGTGCAGGCGGCACATCGCGGCGCACGGCAAAAGCCCGCCGCAAAGCCGCGCTTATCCATCTGAACGCCGATGCAGCGCCACAGGCGCTGTGTCATCCGCTCGTCGACCGTCATCCCGATCTGCATGCGATTGGTTTTCTGCTGTGGGAGCTGGAGGCGCTGCCGCGCGCGCACCACCTCGCCTTGGATCTGCTTGATGAGATCTGGTGTCCGTCTCGCTTCGTCGCCGATATCTACGCCGCCCACACGGCAACACCCGTGCACACGGTCGGAAAGGCGATCAGTCTGCCGGAGCCTGCGCCGCTCCAACGGCAATCCCTTGGCCTCGGACCGGACGACGATGTGTTCCTCGTCACCTTCGACTTTCATTCGTCGGTCGAGCGGAAGAACCCGATCGCTGCGGTGCAGGCTTTTCATCACGCCTTCGGAAAGCCAAGCAGGCGTCTACGGCGTCCTCGTCTCGCGCCCCGTCGGCGCGCGAGACCGCGTCTTGTCATCAAGACGACGCCGCCGGTCGAAGGTCACTGGGGCGATCCAAACGGCATGTGGCAGGCAATCAAAACTGCGGCGGAGGCCGATGACCGCATCTTGATCATCGACAGGCGCCTCAGCTTCGAGGCGCTGCTCGGTCTCGTCGCGCTGTCCGATGCCCTTATCTCACCTCATCGCAGCGAGGGCTTCGGATACATGCCCGCCTATGCTCTGGCGCTGGGCAGGCCAGTGATCGCGACCGACT
>JBCCSW010000315.1:0-4937 GCA_039199465.1 Pseudomonadota bacterium | reverse complement strand
TGTCGGCCCGCAGCCATATCGAGATGATGGCGGCCGCGCAGCCCTTCATCTCGGGCGCGATCTCGAAGACGATCAACATGCCGAACGAGGCGTCGATCGAGGATTGTCTGGCAGCCTACAATCTCAGCCACAGCCTCGGCACCAAGGCGAACGCGCTCTATCGCGACGGCTCCAAGCTCAGCCAGCCGCTGTCGGCCGCGCTGATCGAGGACGACGGCGACGACCTCGCCGAGCAGGCGCCCGCCGCCCGGGTCGAGACCGTGGTCGAGAAGATCGTCGAGAAGGTCATCGTGCGCGAGACCGCCGACACCCGCGGTGACCGCGAAAGCATGCCGCACCGCCGCCGGGGCTATACCCAGAAGGCCGTCGTCGGCGGTCACAAGGTCTATCTGCGCACGGGCGAGTACCAGGACGGCACCCTGGGCGAGATCTTCATCGACATGCACAAGGAAGGCGCCGCCTTCCGTGCGATGATGAACAACTTCGCCATCGCGGTGTCGGTCGGCCTGCAATACGGCGTGCCGCTGGAGGAGTTCGTCGAGGCCTTCACCTTCACCCGCTTCGAGCCGGCGGGCATGGTGCAGGGCAACGACAGCATCAAGAACGCGACCTCGATCCTCGACTACATCTTCCGCGAGCTGGCGGTAAGCTACCTCGACCGCACCGACCTGGCGCATGTCGCACCGGATGGTCAGCGCTTCGATGAGATGGGTGGCGGAGAACAGGCACGCGCACCGGCAACGCGCGAGCAGGAGCCCGCTGGCGCCAAGGCTATCGAGCTTGTCCGCCAAGTCGCCTCGACCGGCTATCTGCGCGGGCGCGCGCCGCAGCAGCTGGTCGTGCTGCCGGGCGGCCAGGCGCCGGTGGTATCAGACAACCTCGCCACGCCGTCATCGGCCGCGCTGGCATCGGTCGAGAGCCATGCGGCGGGTCTGGCTGGGGCGGCGCCGGCGGCGGGACAGGTCGCGAGTGTCGTGCTGGATCGGATCGCCGAGGCCCGGATGAAGGGCTACGAGGGCGATGCCTGCGGCGAATGCGGCAACTTCACGCTGGTCCGAAACGGCACCTGCCTGAAATGCGATACCTGCGGCGCCACCAGCGGCTGCAGCTGAGTTCCAAGGAGGGGGAGGACAGGGCTGGTCCCAGCGTCTGCCAGCCCTGTCTCTTCCCCACCTCGGACGTCGGATCAGGGAGCGGGCGGAACCTTCGAGCAGGTCTCAAAAAAATGCCCCTGACGACGGCGAAGGGGCGTCTCCGCGAGGGGGCGCCTCTTTTGCCTTGGCGGACAGCCGCGCACCGCAAGGTCTGATGTCGGCGAGGCGCTCTGGACGCCAATGCGAACAAAGACGCTCCGAAGCGGAGCATCCGATCGCGCACGACATGGGCTGTCCGACGACGTCCAGGGCCGTCAGCCGTTCAGCCCACCTTCGATGAGGAAAAACACCAGCACCGCGATGACGATGCAGAGACCGCCGATCACGAATGACTTCACGCGCACCCGGGTCTGACTTTCATCGGACATCCAAACCCCCAATCCCGACCGCTGCCGGACGCTAGCGTGAGCCTGACCCAACGGCAAACGACGGATGGGGAAATCCATTATTTTGCAACTACGCGATGAGCGTAGCGCGGGTTTTTCAGTCAGCAGTCGAGGTTTCGGACGATGGCGGCACCGGCGATGACCGCCGATCAGCCGCCGAGACCCACGCGCATCAATGCGCGGCGCAGCGCCGGCACGCGGGCGACGGCGCCGACGCCGAGCGATCTGAGCCCGATGACCGGGGCCATCTCGGTCTTAGCGAGGCGGTTCAGCAGGTCGGTCCCGCCGACGCGCAGCGCGGTGTCGGCCAGGCGGGCGCGGGTATAGGCGGCGAGCGCGTCGCTGCCGCCGATATCCTCGCCCGCGGCGACGCGATCAGCGACGATGCCGGCCAGCGCCTCGGCATCGGCGACGCCGAGATTGGCGCCCTGCGCGCCGGTCGGCGGTACGACATGGGCGGGCTCGCCCACAAGCGCCAGGCGCTCGGCATGCAGTCGTGTAGCGATCTGGCTGATCACGGGCCAGAGCGCCCGGCGGCCGGCGATCGTCAGCGGCCCTTCGCGGCCCATGGTCTCGGCTGTCAGCGCGGTTGCCAATGACGCATCGTCCAGCGCCATCAGCGCATCGGCCCGGGCGCTGGCATTGACCCAGACGACCGAGGAGGCCGGTCTGCCATCGATATCGGGTAGAGGCACCAGCACCAGCGGCCCGCCCGGGCGATGGAACTCGGTCGAGATATGGCGATGCGGGGCGTCGTGCTGGACGGTGAGGACGAGCGCCTTCTGGCCGTGATGCCACCGCCTGATCGGGATGCCGGCGGCATCGCGTAGCCGGCTGTCGCGTCCGTCGGCCGCGACGACCAGGCGCGCGCGCACCTGCCGCCCGTCGCTGAGCCGCGCCACGGCATCGTCGCGCCGAAGCGTCACGCGTTCCACACCGACGCCGCTCTCCAGTTGGCCGTTGGGCGCGGTCCTGAGCGCGGCCGAAAGCGCGCGCCGCGCGGCCATGTTGGCGACGTTGTAGCCGAAGGGGGCCGGGCTGATCTCGCGCGACGGGAACGCCGCCTCGGCCCGCGGTACCGGCGCAGGCCCCGAGGCGATGCCGCTGCCGCCCGTGGCGCTGACGATGCGCATCTCGGCCAGGGCGATGGCATCGGCCTGCATCGTGGCCCAGGCGCCGGCACGGCGAAAGGTCTCGACACTCGGCATCAGAAAGGCCGTGGTCCGCCGATCTGCGCCGTCTTCCGCGTCGGGGCCGTCGGCCGCAGGCTTGGGATCGGCACACAGCACGCGATGGCCATCCGCCGCCAGCCGCGCCGCTGCGGTCAGCCCGGCGATCCCACCCCCGGCGACCAGGATATCGCTCTCGATCATCGTCATGCGTGCCTACCTAATCCGCATCGACCGCGCCGGACACCGTCTCGCGCCGCGCTGCGAAGAACTGGCGCAGCAGCCGGGCCGAGGCCGCCGCGTCGATCTCCGAATACACCTCCGGGCGGTGGTGGCAGGTCGGCTGCGCGAAGACGCGTGGCCCGTGGGCGACGCCGCCCCCCTTCGGATCGTCGGCGCCGTAGTAGAGCCGCGCGATCCGGGCATGGGCGATGGCGCCGGCGCACATCGGGCAGGGCTCCAGCGTCACGGTCAGCGCACAGCCGGTCAGCCGCTCGCTGCCGAGGCGCGCCGCGGCCGCGCGGATCACCAGGATCTCGGCATGGGCCGTTGGATCGGACAGCTCGCGCACCCGGTTGCCGTCGGCCGCCAGCACGGTGCCGTCCGGCGCGCTCAACACAGCGCCGACCGGCGTCTCGCCGCGCGCGGCGGCGGCCTCCGCTTCGGCCAGGGCTCGGGGCATGTGGCTCCTGAAGGTCATGGCGCGAGCTTGACCCAAAGCTGGCCGGGGTCCAAGGCGGGCCGAGGATGGCGCGGATGACGGTCGCGGATACAGGAGCATCGCCATGGCCGGCCCCAAGGACGCCAGAAGGTCCCACGGTTCGGCGCGCTCGGCGGAAGCCGCGACCGATGGCTCCAGGGCCGGCGGCGATGGCGCCGAACGCATCGCCAAGCGCATCGCGCGCGCCGGCGTCGCCTCGCGCCGCGACGCAGAGCGGCTGATCGAGGCCGGGCGGGTCAGCGTCAACGGCCGGCGCATCGAGAGCCCGGCGCTGAACGTCACCCCGGCCGACCGCGTCGCGGTGGACGGCAAGCCGCTGGCCGAGCCCGAGCCGCCGCGCCTTTGGCGCTATCACAAACCTGCCGGCCTGGTGACGACGGCGCGCGACGAGCAGGGGCGCCCTACCGTGTTCGACCGCCTGCCGCCCGAGATGCCGCGGGTCATGTCGATAGGCCGCCTCGACCTGACCTCGGAGGGGCTGCTGCTGCTGACCAATGACGGCGCGCTGAAGCGCCGGCTAGAGTTGCCCGCCACCGGCTGGCTGCGCCGCTACCGCGTCCGCGTCCATGGCGCGCCGACGGACGCCAGCCTCGAACCGCTGACCCGGGGCATGGTGGTCGACGGAGAGCGCTTCCAGCCCATGGGCGTCGCGATCGACCGCCAGCAGGGTGCCAATGCCTGGCTGACCGTCAGCCTGCGCGAAGGGCGCAACCGCGAGATCCGCCGTGCGATGGAGGCTGTCGGCCTCGGCGTTAATCGGCTGATACGCCTCAGCTACGGGCCCTTCCAACTTGGCGATCTGCAGGCCGGCGCGGTCGAGGAAGTGCGTCCGCGCGTCCTTCGCGACCAGCTTGGCCTGGCCGAAACCCCGGGCGGCGACACGCCGCGCGGCAAGCCGAAGACCAAGGCCGCGCGACCGGGCATGAGGACACCCCGGCGTGAGCGGCCTTGAGACGGTCCCTCCCAGGCGCGCCGTTCTGCTGCGGCACGCATCGAGCGCGGCTCTCGACCCCGGCCGTGACACTCCAGCGCGGATTTTGGTGCCTGACCGGCCAGCAGCGCTATTGTCCAAGGGGCCGAGCATCCATTAATGTTCATACTATGTTCTTACTCTGGAGAGCCGCACGATGAATGCCTTCAGCGCCCCGATCGCCCAGCAGATCTGGGACATGAAGTATCGCCTGAAGGCGCCGGGCGGCGATCCGGTCGATGTCGATGTCGCCGCCACCTGGGACCGTGTCGCCGAGGCGCTGGCCGCCGTGGAGGCCGATCCCGACCATTGGCGCCCCCGCTTCCGTGCGGCGCTCGACGGGTTCCGCTTCCTGCCCGCGGGGCGCATCCTGGCGGGTGCCGGCACCGGCCGGAAGGTCACGCTGTTCAACTGCTTCGTCATGGGCACGGTGCCCGACAGCCTTGACGCGATCTTCAACCACCTGCGCGAGGCCGCGGTCACGATGCAGCAGGGCGGGGGCATCGGCTACGACTTCTCGACGCTTCGGCCGCAGGG
>JBCCSW010000314.1:0-4960 GCA_039199465.1 Pseudomonadota bacterium | reverse complement strand
TCTTCGCGGTGGCCGTCTATGCGCTCCCGTTCTTCGTCGCACTCACCCTCGGCATGCATCTCTACGAGACCGACGCGGGCGTCATCACCGCCATCGTCGTCGCGATGTTCGCGGGTGCGATCACCCTGATCGTCGGGCAGATCGTCTTCGCCAAGGTACAATCGGTCCCGATCCGCCTAGCCATCGGCGCGCTCTTCGCAGCACCGGCGGGTGTGGCCGGGTTTTCGGCGATCCGCGGCCTCTCGGAGATTGGTGGAGCCTCCGAAGGCTGGACGCTCGCCTTCGCCACCATCGGCGGGATCATCACCGCCGGAACCGCCTGGGTGCGAGTCGCCAGCCTCGCCGGTCCCATTGGCGAGGATGATGTGCAGAGCACAAACACTATGCAGGCGAGCCCATTCGCAAATGACCGTTGAGCGGACTTTCTTGCCGTTCGCCGTTCAAAGCTCGATGTCCGCTTCACCGATCCTGCTAGACTATACCCAGCGAGACGTTTCAAGTTGCCTGCTGCGCTACGAGCAGGCGACCGGCGAGCACGACGAGCGCGGTACCCGAGATACCCTGGACCCACCTCCAGACCGCCGGGCGGCGCAGCCAGCGCGATACTGTCGCGATACCCAGCACGACCGAGCCATACCAGAGGATCGCGATGGCCGCGTGGATCACTCCGAGGGTCATACCCTGCACGAGGATCGGAAACCCGCTGAGGGCGATGAATTGGGGAAACGCCGCGAGATAGAACAAGGCCGGCTTTGGGTTCAGGATGTTCGTCAGGAAGCCCTCCGCGAACCGAGTAGCGAGACCACGATGTTCTGCGCGCGGACGGGCCACCTCCGCGCCGGAAACCTCTACGGATACGCCGCCCTTCCAGGCGGACCGCAGCGCCTTGATGCCAAGCCAGGCGAGGTAGGCCGCCCCGGCGATCTTCAGGATCGAGAAGGCCAGCGCCGAGGTCGCGATGATCGCCCCCACGCCCATCAGCGAGAGGGCCGCATGCGTCATAATCGCTGCCGAGAAGCCGAAGGTGTTAGCCAAACCTGCCGCACGGCCGAAGCTCGGTGTCGTCCGCAGCAGCAGGAACAGGTTCGGGCCGGGCGAGGTCACGATCAGCGTGACAATTATGACGAAGGCGAGGATGGCGTCGGGCTCTGGCATTCGGGGTCTTTCGGTATTCTGGCAAGGCCGGTCCGCTTGTGACCGTGCTGGGCAGTCTTCTCAATGTCGAGTGAAGACCGCGGTCTTTTTAGCGCTCGTTCAATATGAACTGGAGCGAGGAGTTACCGTTGTATCGTTGTTCGATCAGGGTGCAGTGATCGGGACAATCCTAGGGCAAGTGCCGCGAGCAGAAACGGGCTGAACAGCTTCTATGCTGAGACCGTCTCCAAGTCCTCGATGCGCCGGTCATCTTGTGCCGTGCCGGTGTTGATCGTCGTGGCGGGTTCCAGCAGCACGACCTCGCACGTCTCGGTAAGAGCTACGGGGCAATGCTCGACGCCGTGGGGGACGACGATGAACTCGCCTTCTTCCACGACCTCCTCGCGGTCGCGGAAACGCATCAGCAGACGGCCGCGATGGACAAGGAACAGCTCGTCCTCGTGCTCGTGGAAGTGCCAGGCGAAGGGCCCCTCGAACTTGGCGAGCTTGATCTGCATGTCGTTGACCTGACCCGCCACGCGGGGCGACCACGTCTCCTCGAACGTGCCGAACGCCCGCTCCAAGCTCTTCTTGCCGAAAGGCGACAGATGCCCGTTCAGGTCGGCCACGTCGCGTACAATGGCGGAGAGCTGGGCTTCCAGGCCTTCGCCGTCGGCGGGATACTCCTCGTCGAGGGCGGCGGTGCCGATCGTGAAGCCCGCCGCGCCTGCGTCGTGCACGTCCTCGATCCGCGCCTTGTCCGAGATCGAGCCCGCGACGATGACCGGTTTGCCCGCCGCCTCACAGACGGCGGCGATCATCGCCGGGATGTCGGGCAGCGGTGAGCGGTAGGCGAGCAGGTCGAGCCCATGCACGCCTTCGAGGGACGCGAGCTTGCGCGCGCTCTCGGCGATCTCCTCGACGGAGCCTTCGAGCACGCTGGGATGGCCTACGATCCGCCCGGGGAACGGATAGTATCGGATGCCGGTCCCTGCGAGGATCGGAAGGACGTCCTCGGCCCGCGTCCCGCCGAGCAGGATGTCGACTCCGATCTCCACGGCCGCCTTGGCCGAGGTGACCTCGCTCTCACGGTCGAGGCTGACGACTTCGAGATAGGAGGTGGCGCCCTTCGCCTTGATCGCGGCGTTGAGCGCCTTCAGTTCGTCGACAGGCAAGCCGATATCCTTGAAGCCGATATGGCGCACGCCGAGCGAGAGCGCGGTCTGGAGATGATCAGCCGCCTCAGCGACGGTGCGGTCGTTGCGGGTAAGCATGAAGATGAAGCGCAGACCCATTATGCGGCCTCCTCTGTGGATGCGCGATTGGCGATGAGCCGGCGCGCGTAGTCGATTGCGGTGGACAGGCTGGAGGCATCGGCGACGCCTTGGCCCGCGATGTCGAAGGCGGTGCCGTGGTCGGGCGAGGTGCGCACGAAGGGCAGACCCAGTGTGACGTTCACGCCCTTCTCGACGCCGAGATACTTCACGGGGATCAAGCCTTGATCGTGGTACTGCGCGACGACGACGTCGAACTTGCCGCGGCGGGCCGCCATGAATACGGTGTCGCCCGGCCAGGGGCCGGACGCGTCGATCCCTTCGGCACGTGCGGCCTCAATCGCGGGCGAGATGATCTCGATCTCCTCGCGCCCGAATAGACCGCCCTCTCCGGCATGGGGGTTAAGTCCCGCGACGGCGACACGGGGGGCATCGATGCCGAGGTCGCGGCAGGCCAGATGCGCGAGCCGTATCGCGTCCATCTGCGCCGCGTGATCAGCCCTCATGATCGCGTCGCGCAGAGAGACATGAATGGATACCAGCACAGTGCGGATCTCGTCGCTGGCGAGCATCATCGCCACGCGGTCCGCGCCGCCGAAGTCGGCGAGCATCTCCGTATGGCCGGGATACTTTAGGCCGGCGGCCGCGAGGGCCTCCTTGTGGATCGGCGCGGTCACGATGCCGGCGGCGAGGCCCGACTTCGCCAATTCGATCCCAGCGACGATCGCGTCAAAGGCCGCCTTCCCGCTGGCGGCGGACACCTCGCCCATAGGAAAGGAGAGGTCGGAGGGCGTGGTCTCGATCACCTCGATCATGCCCTCGCGCGGCCGCGCCGTGGCCACAGAGCCGATGACGTCGACCGAGAGCTCCAACCCGAGCGCCGCGGCGGCATCGCGCATCACCGTCACGCTGCCGGCGACGACGCAGCCATCGGCACGGCCGTCCGCGAAGGACTTTGCGACGATCTCCGGGCCGATCCCGGATGGATCTCCCATGGTTACGACGAGAGGGGGGGACGTGGTCATCCGACGAGTTCCTTGGTTCCGATGAGGCGTTGTACGGCCCGGACGAGCGTGTCGGGCGCGCCGAAGCCGCCCGCCTTCATGCCGAGCACCAATGAGCGGTCGCCCAGACTGGCGACTCCGGCGGGAAAACCAGGCTCGAACTCGCCGACGAGGTCGAAGGCGCCGATGCCGACGGCGTCGAGGACAGCTTCCATCGTGTCGCCGCCGGCGGCGAGCACGGCGCCGTATCGACCAGAGTGCAGGGCGCTCGCCGCGCGTTCGGTGAGCGCGTAGAGCGTCGCGGTCGGATCGCCCCTCTTCGACGGCGCGCGCAAGACATCGACGCCGTCGATGGCCTCGGCCGCTTCGGCCTGCGCGGTGCTTATTCCGTTCGCGCTACCCACGACGACGAAGACACGCCCGACCGCGGATGGAAGACACTGGACGCTTTCCCGAGGCGCGATGGCCCGCGATAGCGCGATGGCCAGGCCGGGCGACCCAACCCACAGGGTATCCTCCAGCTCCGGGATCGCGGCGACCTGAGCGTCAAGATCGGCCTGCGTCTCTGCATCCAGCAAAACGGCGCTGCGGACCAGCGACGGGACGAGTTCGGAAAGCCGGGACGTCCTGGCCGGATGGACCGGGTCCTTGCCGTAAGCGCTTTCCGCGACCGGGACGCCGTCGACATGCTGGATGCCGTTCCGGGTGACACGGCCCGCCTCGGGGAAGGACGGCGCGAAGACGAGGCGGGAGCGGCGGCTCGTCTTGTACGCCGTTTCGATCTCCGCACGGACGTGACCCCGGAGCGTCGAGTCCACGGTCTTCAAGAGGATCCCGGCCCCATCCAGCAGACGGACCGATCGCTCGACCGATGCCATCGCCTCGCGCACCGGCACGGAGCGGGTCGCCATATCGACTGCGACCGCATCCGCCAGAGAGGAGGTCGGCGGATGCGGTCGGCCCACCGTGGCTGAGAGCCCTCGCTGGACGAAAGGACCCGCGCCGTCCGCGGCGCTGGTCAGATCGTCGGCCAGTATTCCAACCATTGGATGAAGGTTCGATATCATATCGGTAACATCAACCACCGCCATTCGACCAACAAGCAATGGTTTCTCACCGCTATTGGTGATATTGGATCACCGATGAGGCGATCTGAACTTCCATATCTTGACGACCTGCGGGCCTTTGAGACGACCGCGCGGACGGGCTCTGTGCGGGCTGCGGCCGATGAAATGTCCCTGACCCATGCGGCCGTCAGCCGCCGCGTCTCGCGCCTCGCGGATGTAGTTGGCGCCCCGCTTTTTGCACGGTCCGGACGAGGCATTGCGCTGACAACTGCCGGTGAGGCTCTGCGGGACGCTTGTCGCCGCAGTTTCGACGACATCGGCCGGACGATCGCTTCGATCCGCGAGATGGAAGGCCTTGGGTCGGGGCCGATTCTGCTGTCCTGCGAGCGATCCGTGGCGATGCGCTGGCTCATCCCCCGGCTCGGCGACTTCGAAGCGCAACATCCGGACATCATCGTCCATCTGTCCGTCGGCGGCGGGG
>JBCCSW010000313.1:0-4970 GCA_039199465.1 Pseudomonadota bacterium | reverse complement strand
GTAAACGGTGTCAGACTGCAACCGGGCGAACCTCGGTCACTTCGGGGATGTAGTGACGCAGCAGGTTTTCGATACCCATTTTGAGCGTCAGGGTCGAAGACGGGCAACCGGCGCAGGCCCCCTGCATATGCAGATAGACGACACCGCGCTCGAAGCCGTGGAAGGTGATGTCGCCGCCGTCTTGAGCGACCGCCGGGCGCACGCGGGTGTCGAGCAGTTCCTTGATCTGGCCCACGATCTCGCTGTCGGGGCCGTCATGCTCCGCATGGCCGACGCGGGGGCCGTCGCCCTCCATCACCGGCTGGCCGGATTGGAAATGCTCCATGATCGCGCCCAGCAGCGCCGGCTTCATGTGCTGCCAATCCAGCACCTCGCGCTTGGTCACGGTGATGAAGTCCGGGCCCAGAAACACGCCCGCGACCCCGTCGACGACGAACAGCCGCTGTGCCAGCGGTGACGCGTCCGCGCCCTCGGCGGTCGGGAAATCGGCCGAGCCGGCCTGCATCACCGTGCGACCGGGCAGGAACTTCAGCGTCTGCGGGTTCGGCGTCTCTTCGGTTTGGATGAACATGCGCTCTCTCCCATGTTGGGGCGCAACGTGGTGCCAACCCATGCAGAAATCAAGAATCGTTCTAAATTCGCCAATAGGTCAGCCGATCGCACGCAATCCTGGCGCCAGCGAGAGGCGGCCGGCAATCTCGGCGATATGCGCCGGGCCGATTTCGCAGCATCCACCAACGATCGTGGCGCCTGCGGCGATCCAACCCATCACATGGTCGGCGTAGTGCTCGACGCCCATGTCCTCGCGCGCCTCGAACGCCGCCACCGTCGCCCCGGGCGCCAGGCAATGGGTATGGACGAAGCCATTGGCGTAGCCGCCGGTCGGCAGGGCCGCGGTGGACAGCGCGGAGAGAGCCTGCCCCACCGCCTCGGGCGATGAGCAGTTGATCAGTAGCGCGGCCGCGCCCGCATGGCGCACGGCAATCATCGCGTCCTCCAGCGCCTCGCCCGAGCGGAGCTTAAGGCCGTCCGCGTCCTCCACGGTCAGGGCGCACCAGGTCTCCAGCCCGCTTTCGACGCCGGCTTCCGTCGCGATGACGGCCTCGGCGATGGTGGGCATGGTCTCGCACAGCATGACGTCGACCTGCGGGCCCTGTACGGCGACAAGCTCGCGGTACTGCGCGCGCAGGTCCTCGGCCGGCAGGGCAAGATCCGGTCGATAGCTGGAGACCAGCGGCGGCAGGCAACCGGCAAGCCGGATCGGTCGACCGCCGACCGCCGCGCTGCTACGGGCGGCGCTGGCCGCGTCGATCGCCGCTTGCTGCAGGTCGAGGAACCGGCTCTCCAGCCCGGCATGGGCCAGGCGCGGTCGCGTCATCGCATAGTTGTTCAGCGTCAGCACATCGGCGCCGGCCTCGGCGAAGTCGCGATGCAGATCGATGACGAGCTCTGGTGCCTCCAGCATCATCTGTGTCGACCAGAGGGGCGTGGGCGCCCTGCCGCTTCGGCGGACCAGTTCCTGGCCCATGCCGCCGTCCAGCAGGATCACGTCATCACGCGTTGCCGCCATCACCGACCTCCAGCTTTCGCGCGCCCCGTTTGGCGTCTGACGCGCCGATCCGGTGGCTCTCCTCCCTGCCCCGCATCGACTCACATCGATGCGAGGCGATGCCGGGAGAGCGGCGGTTAGCTGATCTCGTCGATCCGGTCCAGCGACATCGCACCGGGCACCACCGTGACGGGAACGCGCATTTTTGCGCCCTGTTTGGTCACGAGTTGGCTGACCAGCGGTCCCGGACCGTCGTCATCGGCAGCGCCGAGGACCAACACGCCGATCTCGGGATCCTCGGCGATGGCCTTCAGCACCTGTTCGACGCTCGAGCCCTCGCGGATCTGGAACTCCGGCGTGATGCCCGACAGGGCGCGCAGTTCGTCGGCCAGATCTGAGAGGCGTGTCTCGGCCCGTTGCCGCGCTTCGGCCCGCATGACCTCGGCCACGCCCATCCAGTGCTGAAATTCGTCGGGCGGGATCACATACAGCATCAACAACCCGCCGCCCGTGCGCTCGGCCCGGCGCGCCGCAAAGCGCATCGCCTGCTGGCATTCCGGCGTCTCGTCGACGACGACCATGAACTTGCGCACGGCGCCCTCCGCTGCGGGCCGATCTCACCGGGCTGGCGCCCGTGGGCTGGCAGGCCCCGGCCGGCTTGCCGTGGGGCGAGGCCGTCGATCCGGCTGAGCCTCAAAGCATGAAGACGCGATACCGAACGGGCAAGGGTCGCCGGCATGCCGCAGCGTCATGTGGGGGCCTGTCGACTGGATTGTTCTCCACGGCGCAACAGTGACGGATGCTCGGGCCGCTTGCTGCAGCCTCTGCGCCGGCCCACCTCGCCACGCAGTGAAACCGCCACTCTGCGGAGGAGAACCATGACCAACGACATTATCGGCCTGCACCATGTCACCGCCATCTCGGGCGATGCGCAGGGCAATCACGACTTCTATGTCCGCACCCTCGGCCAGCGCATGGTCAAGAAGACCGTCAACTTCGACGCGCCGGACGTCTATCACCTGTATTACGCCGACGGCACGGGCACGCCCGGGACGGTGATGACCTTCTTCCCGTTCCCGCATGCGCAGCGCGGCCGGGTCGGCCGGGGTCAGGTGACCGAGACCTTCTACAGCGTGCCTCAGGGCAGCCTGGATTTCTGGGCCGAGCGTCTGGCCACCCATGGCGGGCGCGTCCTGGGTCGGGCGACCGCCTTCGGTGAGGAGCGGCTGGTCGCCGAAGATCCGGAAGGCCTGGGCCTGACCCTGATCGCCCGCGCCGACGACCCCCGCGCGCCTTGGACCGGCGCGGGCATCGACGCGGCGCATGCCGTGCGCGGCTTTGCGGGTGTGGCGCTGGGCGTCGGTGGCGAGGATGCCTCGACGGCGATCCTGCAGGGCCTCTTCGGCTATGTCCGCATGGGCGAGGAGGGTGTCGAGGGCGGCGCGCGCCGCATTCGCCTCGCGAAGCCCGACGACCCCTCGGGCATCGTCGAGCTGGTGATCGACCCGGCCATGCCGCAGGGGATCGAGGCCGCGGGCACGGTGCACCACGTCGCCTTCCGCGTGGCCGACCGAGCGGCACAGCAGCGGGTACAGCAGGCGGTGGCAGAGGCGGGCTACCGCGTCACGCCACAGATCGACCGCGACTATTTCTGGGCGATCTATTTCCGAACGCCCGACGGCATTCTGTTCGAAGTGGCGACCGACGAGCCGGGTTTCGACCGCGACGAGCCGGTCGAGCATCTCGGCGAGGCGTTGAAGCTGCCGAGCCAGCACGAGCATCTGCGCGACCAGCTGGAACAGACGCTGCCGCAACTGGTCGCCTGAGGCAGCCTGCCTGGAACGGCGTATGACAGGGCGCGCCCGGGCCGATCGCTCGGCGTCGGGCCGCCCGCAACGAAGGAGGCACTGATGGACGCGCGATCCGACGACTACGTCCACGTCTTCGAACAGGGCGAGGGCGAGAGCCAAAAGACCCTCGTCATGCTGCATGGCACGGGCGGGGACGAACGCTCGATGGCGGGCCTCGGCCATGCGCTGGCGGATGCGGCGGCACCCGGCGCTGCGGTGCTTTCGATCCGCGGCGATGTCAGCGAAGGCGGGGCCGCCCGCTTCTTCCGCCGCCGGGCCGAGGGCGTCTATGACATGGCCGACCTCGCCCGGGCGACGGCCAAGCTGTCGGCCTTCTTGCCGCGCGTGCTCGCAGGCTATGGCCGCGACCCGGCCGAGACGGTGGCGATCGGCTTCTCGAACGGCGCCAACATCGCCGCGGCGGTGATGTTCGGCGATCCCCGCATGCTGGGCGGCTGGGCGCTGATGCACCCGCTGATCCCGTTCACGCCGGATATCGAGCAGGCGGCGGGGACGCGGGTGATGATCACCGCGGGCGAGGCCGACCCGATCTGCCCACCCGCCGACAGCCGCCGCCTGATCGAAGCGGTCAGGGCCTCCGGCGCCGATCTGACTGCTAAGTGGTACCCAGGCGGCCACCAGCCCAGCCAAACCGAGTTCGCCGACATCGCCCGATGGCTGGCAGTCTGAGACGCTGACGCACTTCATTGGGCTAAGAGCTGGGCCGCGCCCTCCGGACCCTCCGCCCAGCGCCCAGCGCGCACAGCAGATGCATCCAAATCGAGCCTTCGGGCATGCCTAGGTTCGACGCGGAGAATGCTCGTGGGTCAGGGAAGGGCGTCAATCAGCGTTGGTTGTGTCAAAGCGGCCCCCTCTCGTGCGGCACTTTGGGGTCGGACCGTGGGCGATCACGGGGCCGGTCGGCAGCCTCGCCACTGCCACGCATTGCCGAGCTGAGAGAAGCGCCGCGCCTGACGATCCGTGAGCTGGTGCCGCTTCCCGGCGAGGCGTTGGCGACAAGCGTCGAGGGGGCGCTGCTGCCCTGGCTTGCACGAGGTCAGCCAGCGTGCCGATCAGACTGGCGGCAGTAGGACCATCTTGCCGACATGGTTCTTCTGTTGAAACGCGCGCTGGGCGTCGGCGATCTGATCCAGGGGCCAGGACCGGTCGAGCACCGGCCGGATCTCGCCCCGCTCGATATAGCCGATCAGGTTCGGAAACACCGGCGCATCCCAGCCGACGCAGCCGAAAAGCTGTAGATCCTTCAGATACATCTTTCTGGTGTCGAAGCGCACGATTGGTCCGGCGATCGCGCCCGAGCAGGCGTATCTGCCCCCGCGCGCCAACACCTCGAGCAGGGCACCGAAAGCCGGGCCCGCGACCATGTCGAGGACGACGTCCACGCTGTCCGTGCCAAGCGCTTCCACGAGATCGGCATCGCGGTCCAGCAATCGGTCGGCCCCGATCCGCGCCAGCGCCGCGTGTTTCGAGGCACCGGAAACGGCCAAGACCTCGGCCCCGCGGCGCTTGGCAAGCTGCACCGCGGCCGAGCCCACGCCGCCCGAGGCGCC
>JBCCSW010000312.1:0-4982 GCA_039199465.1 Pseudomonadota bacterium | reverse complement strand
TGCACGCACTCCTGCCGCACACTGCTCCCACGACAGCGCCTTCATGGTGTTCCTGATGCAGGCGGGCTTCGCGGCGTTGGAGACGGCGACCTCGCGCTGCCAGCAGTGACGGGCGCCGCGCTCGGGTAGGGCCTCGGGGCTTTACCCAGCGCGCGCTTCGAACCAGATGAACGACCCGGCGGCGCCGATCGCGCATCCGCCGGGTCATGTTTTTTTTCCGAGGGCCCGCCATGGCCGAACAGACAGCGAGACAGCCGTCGGCGCCGCGTGCCGCCGCCATCGCGCCGGATTTCGCGACGCTGCCGCGCCGTGACGCCGCCCTCGCCAGCGCGAAGCGGCCGCTCTACGGCCTGACGCGCCCGGCGCTGCAGGACGTCCTTGTCGAGGCTGGGGTGCCCGAGAGGCAGGCGCGCATGCGGGCCGGCCAGCTCTGGCAGTGGATCTATCAACGCGGCGTCACCGATTTCGCCGAGATGACCAACATGTCGAAGGTGCTGCGGGCCGATCTCGACGCCGCCTTCACGTTGACGCGGCCCGAGATCGTCGCCCGCCAGATCAGCCGCGACGGCACGCGGAAATACCTTCTGCGCATCGCCGGCGGTCACGAGGTCGAGGCCGTCTACATCCCCGAGGAGACGCGCGGCACGCTCTGCGTCAGCAGCCAGGTCGGCTGCACGCTGACCTGCACCTTCTGCCACACCGGCACGCAGAAGCTGGTGCGCAACCTGACCGCTGGCGAGATCGTGGCGCAGATCCTGGTCTGCCGCGACGACCTGGGCGAATGGCCGCGTCCCGGCAAGCGGCCACCCGAGCAGCGGCTCCTGTCAAACATCGTGCTGATGGGCATGGGCGAGCCGCTCTACAACACCGATGCGGTGCGCGACGCGATGCTGATCGCGATGGATAACGAGGGGCTCAGCCTCTCGCGGCGCCGGATCACCTTGTCGACCAGCGGTGTGGTGCCCGAGATCGGCCGCTGGGGCCGCGAGGCGCAAACGCTGCTCGCGATTTCGCTGCACGCAACGACCGACGCGCTGCGCGACGTGCTGGTGCCGATCAACCGAAAATACCCGCTGGAGGCGCTGCTTCAGGCCTGCCGGGCCTATCCGCGGCTGTCCAATGCCGAGCGCATCACCTTCGAATACGTGATGCTGAAGGACGTGAACGACGGCGATGCGGACGCCAAGCGCCTGCTGCGGCTGATCGCGCGCATTCCGGCGAAGATCAACCTGATCCCGTTCAACCCCTGGCCCGGATCGCCGTACGAACGGTCGGACTGGGACCGGATCGAGGCCTTCGCCGAGATCGTGAACCGCGCCGGCTATGCCTCGCCGGTGCGCACGCCGCGGGGCGACGACATCCTGGCGGCCTGCGGTCAGCTCAAATCCGCGACCGAGCGGGGCCGCAAATCTCGCGCGCAGATCGCCGCCGAAGCGGCCGGCCCGTGAGATGAGGCGTTCTGGCGAGGCCGGAGACCTGTGGCTCCGCCCGATCCTGCGCCGCGCGCGCCATGGCTGACCGGCAGGCCGGACGGGTCGGTTGGCTGGAGCTCAACGCCCAGCGATCGGCCCTAGGTGTTGGCTTCTACCGCGACCTCTTCGGCTGGGGCATCCGCGCGGTGCCTATCGCGCCCTGGGGCGTGCTGCCCTTCTTCGAGCATGGCGGCCGGCCCATCGGGCTCGCCTTCTGCGCCATGGGGGCCTTCGCCCCGCCGCGCTGGTTGCTTGAGTTCCTGGGCGATCCCGACGATGCCCATGATCGCGTGGCGCGCCTTGGCGGCGAAGCCGGTGGTCTTTCCCATGTTCCCGGCCACGGTCGCGTTGCCAGCCTGCGCGACCCGGATGGGTGCCTGTTCAAGGTGCTCGCCCCCGAGCGCGCCGACGCATCGGGCCAACCGCCCGAGGTCTGGTTCCCCGACCGCGCGCTGCCGGGGGGTATCTGGGGTGCCGGTCTCTGGGCCTGGCGGGCGGAGCGCCTGGTCGAGTTCTACACGGCGCTCTTCGGGCTCGAGGCCGAGGTGCTTACGACCGACCGGCATGCCGCCTGCGGCGCGGTCACGGCCCTCACCGCAGGCGGCGAGATCCGCCTGCTGATCCACGACACGGAGTACGAGATCGCGCGGGCGCGCTGGGTGCCGATGATCTGCTCGGTCTCGCCCGGCGGCGACGGTCGACGAGCCGAGGTCCTGGGCGCCGTGCCGCAAGTGCCGGTCTTCGCTGTCGAAGGCGTCGGGCGCGTCGGCGTCTGGTCCGACCCCGCCGGCGCGGATGTCGCGATGATCGACCCTCAGCCCGCGTCCGCACCGACATAGGCCACGATCCCGACGGTGTTGCCCTTAGGATCCGTCGTGAAGATCGCGCGCCAGCCGATCCACGCGAATTCCTCGACGCGTCAGGCGGGGCCGTTGGCGTCGAATTAGGCGGCCACGGTCGCTTTATCGCCGGCCGGCACGACGCGCGGGATGTGATGCAGCGACGATGCGGCGCCGGCGCAGGGTCTCGGCGGGCCCGCGGGGTGGATGTGGATTTGGGGTGCCGTCGGCGCGAACACCGCGAGCACGGTGGTATGCCGGCCCCGGCTCGGCGCATCGCGGAAGCAGGAGGTCCCGTCGCCGTGCCCACCGGGAAGCTGCTCGACCCCGATCACGTGGCCAAAGAAGGCCGCCATGGGCGCGAGATCGGCGCAGTGGATCGTGATCTCACCCGGCGCGCGAACCCGGAACCCGCGCCTGTCCAGGGCTCCGCCCTCCGCCTCGGTCGCCATGGCGTCTTGCTAGGCGGGCAGGTCCGACAGGGGGCTGAGCGAGGTGGCGCGGCCCGTCGCGAGATCGATCTCGGCCAGCCGGTAGCGCACGGCCTCGCCATCGCCGCGCAGGCTGGGGAAAGCGATGGCGATCTTCGCGAGCACCTTCAACGGCTCCTGCGCCGAGGCGACGAGACCTGCGATCCAGGACCGCTCGCCGTCGCCCGGCATGACCGCCTCGCAGCGTCCCGCCTCGCTGCCGTCGGGCAGGCTGATCGAGCGGATGCTGTCCCAGGCATAGTCGTCGACGGCCCCGGCCTCCGCATCCGGCGTCACGCGGTGGCGCAGCACCAGCACATGCATGAGCGGCAGTTCGGTATCGGGCACGGCATCGGCGAAACGCAGATCGGCATGGGGCTCCAGCGGCAGGGGCTGGAAGCGTTCCTCCTCGAAGCGCCGTCGCCACAGCCAGCCACCGTGGCGGCGCTCGGTATCGGTGCGCGCGACGACGGTGCGGGCGGGCATGCTCACCAGCAGGCCAGGCGGTGTCGCGTCGGCGACAGGGGTTAGTGCTGTCTTGTCCTCCATAGGCGATTCCCGTGATTGCCTTCGATCGGATCTCGGATGATGCCTGCACAGGGAACCATCGTGGAGTGAAATTTTCGCGCAGTCCCGGACGATTGCACGAATGTCGGGCAAACGCGCTGGATACAGGCGATTGTTGGGCAGCGGATGAGGGGGCGTTGCACAGTGCCGCGGCAGAACCGCATGACGCCCGAGGGCGAGATCGTGGCCGCCCCTTGGCGCGGCGCGCTAACCGGCAATCGCGGATGCCTCCATATCGAGACGGCCGAGGGTCCGGTGCTGGGACGGCGGCGCTGGGCGCATCAGGCCTGGGTGGCCTGCGCGATGTCCTTCCGCGGCCGCTGGCGCCCGCTGATGCCGCCCCGCCGATGGACGGCGCTGTTCTTCTGGGACGAGGCCGCGGCCTTCGCAGCCGGCCATCTGCCCTGCGGCGAATGCCGCCATGCCGATCATGCGCGGTTTCGCGAGGCGTGGTCGGCGGCGGGCCAGCCCGGTACGACGGCGGTCGAACGCCACCGCCACATGCACCGACACCGTGTGCGTCGTGACCGCAGCCGCGTGCTCGCCCCCGTCGCTCCCGTCGATGCCGGGACACTGCCGGACGGCGTCGTGGTCCTGTCAGGCGGCGGCCCGATGCTGCTGCACGGCGATGCGGCGCATCCGTGGATAAGCGCGGGCGGCTGGGGTGCCGCGGCCCCTCGGCCGAGCGGCCAGCTCGACGTGCTGACCCCATGGCCGGTGGTGGAAGCGTTCAGGGCCGGATACCGACCCGACTGGCGTGTCGCCTAACGGATCTCGCCCGGTTCGGGGTTCTGCAGGTTACTGAGCTGGGGCAGGCCCGTGACGTGGAAGCCGCCATCGACGAAGAGCAGATCGCCGGTTGTCGAGGCGCCGAGATCGGACAGCAGATAGAGCGCCGCGCCGCCCACATCCTCGAGCCGGGCATTGCTGCGGAGCGGCGCGTTGTCCTGCGTCGCCTTGAACACCCGCCGCGCCCCGCCCACGGCCGAGCCTGCGAGCGTGCGCATCGGCCCCGGGCTGATCGCGTTCACGCGAATACCGTCCGGGCCAAGGTCGTTGGCGAGGTAGCGTACCGACGCCTCCAGCGCGGCCTTGGCGACGCCCATCACGTTGTAGTTGGGCAGCACGCGGGTCGAGCCGAGATAGGTCATCGTCACCAGCGCCCCGCCATTCGTCATCAGCGGCGCCGCCCGGCGCGCCACGTCGACGAAGGAGAAGCACGAGATATCCATCGTGCGCAGGAAATTCTCGCGCGTGGTGTCGGCGAACCGGCCCTGAAGCTCGGCCTTGTCCGAAAAGGCGATGGCGTGGACCACGAAGTCGAGGCTGCCCCAGGCGCCCTCGAGCGTGTCGAAGGCCGCCTGCATCGACGCCTCGTCGGTCACGTCGGCATTGATCACATGCTCGGCGCCGACGCTCTCGGCCAGTGGGCGCACGCGGCGCTGGAAGGCGTCGCCCTGGTAGGTGAAGGCGAGCTCGGCCCCATGGCGGGCCAACATGGCCGCAACGCCCCAGGCGATCGAGTGATCGTTGGCGACCCCCATCACCAGCCCGCGCTTGCCGGCCATCAACCCGCCAGAGAGAGCAGCGCTGCCGGCCTTGGTGTCGCCTTCCATCGCCCTCTCCCTCAGTCG
>JBCCSW010000311.1:0-5010 GCA_039199465.1 Pseudomonadota bacterium | reverse complement strand
TGCCAGCCCTCGACATCGCGCGGCGCCTCGACACCGGCCAGCGCCGCTGGCCAGTCCTCGCTCTCCGGCGCGGGGTCGAGTGTGACGATCGGGCCGCGCCACACGCCTCGGCCGCGATCATAGCTCTCAAGGCCGCGGCGGAGGGCCTTGGCAGCGATTTCCTGCAACCTCGGCTGCACCGTGGCGCGGACGGTGAGACCGCCCTCGAAAAGCTCTTCCCGCCCCAGCGTGGCACTGACCTGGCGGCGCACTTCCGAGGCGAAGTAGCCGACGCCGCTCGTGTCGACCTCCGCGACCTCGGTCACCGTTTCGCGGCCCAGCACCGTCTCCAGCCGCGAGGCGCGCGCCTCGCGCGCCGCGTCGGCCGAGAGATAGCCGTTCTCGGCCATCTCGCGCAGCACGTAGTTCCGCCGGCCGATGGCGGCGTCGTAGTTGCGCACCGGATGCAGGACCGAGGGGCGCTGGGGCAGCGCGGCGAGATACGCGGCCTCGGCCGGCGTGAGCTGATCCAGGCGCTTGTCGAAATAGATCTGTGCAGCCGAGACGATGCCGTAGGCGCGGGCGCCCAGGAAAATCTCGTTCAGATACAACTCCAGGATCTGGTCCTTGGTCAGCGCCCCATCGATGCGGCTTGCCAGGATAATCTCGCGGATCTTCCGCTCGACCGAGCGCTCGTTGTCGAGCAGGAAGTTCTTCATCACCTGCTGCGTGATGGTCGAGGCGCCGGCGACGCGGCCGCTTTCGCCGCGCACCCGGCTGAGGGCGAAGCGTCCCATCGCCTTGGCGATACCCGTCACATCGATGCCGGGATGCTCGTAGAAATTCTTGTCCTCGGCCGAAATGAAGGCGTGCTTCACCAGATCGGGCACCTCCTCGATCGGGATGAAGATGCGCTGCTCGGTCGCGTATTCCGCGATCACGGCACCTTCCGAGGAGTAGACGCGGCTCAGCAGTTTCGGGGCGTAGTTCGACAACTCCTCGCCTTTGGGAAGGCCGCGGCCATAGACCTCGACCACACCGACCACGCCGAGCACCGCGAAAACCAGCGCGATGCTGCCAGAGGCGAAAACCGTCGCGATGAACCGCAGCATACCTGTTCGGCTCCCATCCACACCCGCTCGCTTCGACAGACATAGGACCGATTGGCCCCGTCACTCAACGCCTCACGAACAGGATAACTCGCCGCTACTCGGCGACGGTCTGCCCTTCATTCATGGCATCGTCGAGGCGCCAGCGCTGGATCGCGCCTGCCATGGCCTCGGCGACGCGCATCTGCCAGCGCCGATCCGACATGCGTTCGCGATCCGCGGTGTTGGTCAGAAAACCGAGTTCGACAAGCACAGCCGGCAGATCGGCGCCGCGCAAAACGCGGAAATCGCCGGTCCGCCGCGGTCGGGTGCGCAGAAGCGGTGTCACCGGCTGCAGGTCTTGCAGGATCGTCTCGGCGAGGCGCCCTGCGCGGCCGGTTGCGCGGCGCTGGGCCAGATCGACCAGCACGCGTGCCACGTCGTCGCCCTGCCCCGCCAGGTCCTGCCCCCTCAGCAGGCGGTCGCGCGGGGCGAAGGCGGTCTCATCGGCCGCCGCATCAGCGCGGGCCTCGGGCGTGAGGGTATAGACCGCAAGGCCCGAGGCATCACCGTCGATCACGATGTCCGCATGAATCGACACGAAGGCATCGGCGCCGGCCGCCACCGCCCGGCGCACCCGCTCGCCAAGCGGCAGGAAGCGATCGCCGACCCGTGTCAGCATCGCCGACATGCCGGGCTCAGCGTCGATGCGGCGCTGCAGCCGGCGCGCCATCGTCAGCGTCAGTGTCTTCTCCTGCAAGCCGCCCGCAATGGCACCGGGATCGATGCCGCCATGGCCGGGATCGAGGGCGACCAAAAACCCCGGGGCGCGCGCCGGTCGCGGCCTGGACGGCGGCAGCGGCGTCGTCTCGTCGTCCTCGCCGCGTGGCGCCAGGGTCAACGTCACGGCCCCATAGTCGCTGCTGCGCGCGACGATGCGCACCGGGCCGCGTGCTTTGGGCGTGACGATCACGCCCGGCGGCTCCTGCAGAAGGTGCATCGCACCCTCGATCGTCGGGGAGGGGCTGAGCGTCGCGTCGCGGATCAACAGCGAGGTACCGGCGTCGACCGTGACGACCTCGATCGGTGCGGGGCCTTCCGCGTCGATGCTCAAACGATCGCCCGCCAGGGCGACCCGCGTGATCACAGGACCGGCAATCGGCTCGCCCGACCGTGCCGCATAAGGCGCCGGGACATGCGCGATGATCAGGGAAATCGCGGCTGCGCGTCCGATCCGCGCCATCAGGACCGTCAGAAACCCTGATCGCAGGATACCAGGCACCGTGAAATCGCACTCCTCAGCGTCGCTCAGAGTTTGTAGGCGTAGGACGTTTTAAGTGCGCGAGATAGACCGTAGCGAGATTTCGTTTGTCTCATTCGTGGACGACCGTTAGATCACCATGAGCGGAAAGGGTTTGCACCTGCGAAGCGCTGCCATCAGCGACACAGCCCGCAGGTCCCGGGGTTAGGGATACCCCGCGCTGCCGATCGACGGCGGCGACACCCAGGCCCGCATTGCCGGCCAGCGTAAGCGGCACGGCCCGATCATTCGAACCAGCGCCGCGTCGCGGCGCCCGACAGAGACAGCGATGGCGAGCCTGACGATCTCCGCGCCGATAACGATGACCGCCCCTCCGATCGCCGGAGTTCTAGGTGGGCGGGACGGCGCGGCGGCGATGCTTGCCGCTCACACAGAACGGAGATCATGGTCCGACTGTCCGTGCCGGCCGCAGAGGCGGGGCGCGCGCGGGCAGATCGGGCGTGCTGACGCCCATGGGAAAGAAGATGCTCATCGATGCCACCCACCCGGAAGAGACCCGGGTCGTGGTGGTCGACGGTCAGAAGGTTGACGATTTCGACTTCGAGTCGGTCAACAAGAAGCAACTCGCCGGCAATATTTACCTGGCGAAGATCACGCGCGTAGAACCGTCGCTACAGGCCGCGTTCGTCGACTATGGGGGCAACCGCCACGGCTTTCTGGCCTTCGCGGAGATCCATCCCGACTATTACCAAATCCCGGTGGCCGATCGTGAGGCGCTGATCGCCGAGGAAGCGGCAATGGCGCGGGAGGCGGCGGACGGCGAAGACGGCGACGGCGCCCGCCCGCGCCGCAGTCGGCGGCGCGGATCGGATCGCAACCGCGGGGCAGCCAAACACGCCACGCCAAGCGAGGCGGACAGCGACAACGCCGTGCCGCAGGACACCGGCATTGCCGGCTTCGACGTGATCGAGCTGGACCAAGGCGCCGATGACGAGGCCGCGATGGCTGAAGAGATCGACGGCGCGCCGCCCGTGCAGGATGCCGCTGACGCCACTCAATCCGAGGTAGCGGCTGAAGCAGACGACGAGACCGCGGCGCCGACGGTCGACGGGGCCGAAGGATCGGATGGGCCGTCCGAGGACGCGGCCTCGGAAAAGCGCGATGCCGCGGGGTCGCCTGACACCGACAGCACACCCGGCCCTGCCGCCGCTGATGGCGATGACAGCGTCGCCGACGTGGTCGAGGCAGCGGAGGAGCCTGAGGCGGACCAGGCGCCCCCAACGGCGCTCGATGCCACGGCCGAGGCGGGCCCGATCGACGAAGACACAGCCCCGAGCGATGACGACGCTGAGGCGCCGCAGACGCCGCCACGCAGCATGGCGGAAAGCGCTGGTCTCGGCGATGACGACGACGTCGTCCGCGGTGAGGTTCCCGATGCGGACGCGACCCGATCCAAGACAGATGCGCCCGCAGCCGAAGCGGCCGGATCGCAATCTGCTGTGACGACCGGTGAGGTTCCGAAGGACGAGACGCCGAGTGTGGACACCCCCGCGGCGGAAGGAACCGCCGACGGCGCCCCGGCATCCGAGGGGCCTGTCGACGCCGCCCCGGCCCACGCCGAAAGCGCGGAAGCTGAGGCGGAAGCCGCCCCGAAGAAAAAGCGCCGCAGTCGTCGGCGCACCGGCGCCGCGGAAGGCGCTGATGATGGCGCCTCAGCAAGCTCATCCGAGCAGCAAAGCACCGCCGCCCCGGCGGGTGACGACGATGGCGCGGCCGACCCGAAACCGCCCACCACCGAACCGACCGACGCCGAGCAGGCCGATGCCGATGCCGATGCAGGCGAGGTGACTGCGGGCGAGGATGAGCCGAAGACCCGCAGCCGCCGCTCGCGCCGCGGTGGCCGCGGCCGGTCGAAAGCCACCGCATCGGCGGCCGCGGATGACGACGATCAGCAGCCGACGACCGAGGCTGTAGGCGATGCCGACGACAGCCCGGCCGATGGCGACGGGTCCGAGACCACGGCCGACGGTGACGATGGCCGCGAGGATACCGCGCGCCGGGGACGCAGGCGGGGACGCAAGCGGCGGCGGGGCGACGACGGTGCGGCTGGTGACGATGGCGGCGCGGCCGGCGACGGCGCGGATGATGAGATCGAGGGTGAGGGCGAGGCCGCCTCGGAGGTCGACACCGTTGGCGCCGAGGACATGCGCGAGGACGAACTCGCCGCCCGCGCCATCCGGCGGCGCCGCTACAACATCCAGGACGTGATCAAGTCGCGCCAGATCATGCTGGTGCAGGTCGTGAAGGAGGAGCGCGGCAACAAGGGAGCGGCGCTCACCACCTATCTCTCGCTCGCCGGGCGTTACTGCGTGCTGATGCCCAACACCGCTCGTGGCGGCGGCATCAGCCGCAAGATCACCAATGCGTCCGACCGCAAGCGCCTGCGCGAGATTGTCGGCGAGCTCGAGGTTCCCGAGGGCATGGGCCTGATCGTGCGGACGGCCGGCGCCGAGCGCACCCGGGCCGAGATCAAGCGCGACTACGAGTTCCTGCTGCGCCAGTGGGAGCAGGTGCGCTCGCTCACCCTGCGCTCGACGGCGCCCTGCCTGATCTACGAGGAAGGCAGCCTCATCAAGCGGGCGATCCGCGACCTCTACAACAAAGACATCGACCAGGTCCTGG
>JBCCSW010000310.1:0-5026 GCA_039199465.1 Pseudomonadota bacterium | reverse complement strand
GGTGGGTGGAGTTCGACCACGCGGCCGGCCTCGGCCACACTGCGCGCCGCTTCGAGCGGGTGGTCTATCACCTCAAGGCGGGGGTCGCCGGCGACCGCACCGAGAACCGCTCGATCACCGATGCCAAGGGCGGCACGATGCGCCTGGGCGCCTATACGGCCGCGCTGACCGAGGGCAGCCACGTGGCCGAGATCTATGGCGACACCTCGATCCAGGAACGCCACCGCCACCGCTATGAGGTTGATACCAAGTACCGCAAGCCGCTGGAGGCCTGCGGGCTGGTGTTCTCGGGCATGTCACCGGACGGCCGCCTGCCCGAGATCGTGGAGATCGACGGCCATCCCTGGTTCGTGGGCGTACAGTTCCATCCCGAACTCAAGTCTAAGCCCTTCGCGCCGCATCCGCTGTTCGCCGATTTCGTGCGCGCCGCCCTCGATCAGAGCCGCCTGGTCTGACCGCCAGTACCCGCCGCACCGCGCCTTGGCCCCCAGCGCCGCCGGACGAGGTATTGCCATATTTCCGTCCTAAAGCATCCCAATCGCCATGACGTTTCCGGTCGGGGAGCAGAGACGACCATGAGAGGGATCGCGGTCTTCATAGGTCTTGCGGTGATCATCGGGGCGCTGGTGCTGTTCGGCGCCAACGGCTTGATGGTCGAGGAGGACACCAGCAGCAGGAAGCTGCTGAGCCGCGACGATCGCTCGACCTCGCTGTCGCAAGCCATGTCGGGCGGCAGCGACGGCGGTAACTCGCGCACAAAGTCCGCCCCCGTCCCGAAGAAGGAGGAGGAGTATGACTTCTTCGGCGAGCTGGCCGAGATGTTCGGCCTCGGCGGAGACGACGACGAGAGCGAGTAGGCGTCAGGTCCGCTCCAACGCCCGGGCCCTGAGCGCGTCCAAAGGCACCACGTCCAGCGCACGGCGATGCGTCGCCATCAGCGACACGCGCGGCGCCTTACCGGCCTCGTAGGCCTCCAGAAAGCGCGCGGCGCAGAGGCACCAGCGATCCCCTGCCTTCAGGCCCGGAAAGCCGAACTCAGGCCGCGGCGTGATCAGGTCGTTCCCCTGGTCGGCCGAGAAGGCGAGAAACTCGTCAGTCATCACCGCGCAGACGGTGTGACTGCCGCGGTCCAGCGGATTGGTGTCGCAGCAGCCGTTGCGGAAGAAGCCCGTCATCGGTGCGGTCGAGCACGGCGTTAGCGTCTCGCCCAGCACATTGACCGACGGGTCGATCTCAATCTCGCGCATCTTGTCACCTCCCGCATGCCTCAACGCTACGCGCGCGTATCGCGCGGGTCACGACCTGCGTCACGCAAAAGCGACGCGAAATCGATGTCGATGGCTCGCCTCGACGTTGTGCGCCGGAACCTGTGGGGGCATATCGTTCGATATCCCGATCCGGTGCGCCCGTGATGCCGGACGGAGAGGCATCGAGGAGGCTTTGATGACGCGAGACGAGAACGCCTTTCGGACCCGCCGCCGCCTGCTTGTCGGCATCGGTGCAGGCGCCGCCGCCGCGACCGGTGCGCTGTTCGCGACCGGCGCGGCCGCGGCCGAGGCCGACGTGATCGAGCGCCGGGTCGATCTTGCGCTGCGCGAGCTTTACGAGACCGTACCGGGCTCGCGGGAGCTTGCGGGGCGCGCCGAAGGCGTCCTGGTGATGCCGAAGATCGTGAAGGGCGGCTTCATCGTCGGCGCCAGCTATGGCGAGGGTGCGCTGAGGCTGAACCTCGGCGGCAATGGTATGGGCAGCACGGTACAGTATTACTCGCTGGGCGGCGCGTCGGTCGGCTTCCAGGCCGGCATCCAGGAATCGAGCCACGCGCTGTTCTTCCTGAGCCGCGACGCGCTGGAACGCTTCCGCAGATCCGACGGTTGGGAGGCCGGCGCGGATGCCGAGGTGACGATCCTCGATGCCGGTGCCAATCTGGGCGTCGACAGCACCGTCACCCAGCGCCCGGTCGTCGCCTTCGTCTATGGCCAGGGCGGCCTGCTGGCCGGCGCATCGATCGAGGGCGCGAAATACACCCGCATCGTGCGCTGACGACCGGGCCGCAGCTGTCACGGTCGGCGGGTGATGGGGCTGAAGCCGCGGCGGAAGCCCCCGACCCCGCAGGCCCCGTAGACCGACTGCGCGCGGATATCGCACGCCATGCCATTGCGCTGACCGAGCGCGATTGGACAGCCGTGCGCGCAAGGCTGGCCGTCACCCGGCACACAGCCGGCAGCACCGTCTTCGCACAGGCGCGCATCGTCCGGCAGTGGCTGTTCCTGACCGACGGGATCGCAGCGTCTCAGCAGACCCGGCCAGATGGGACGGTCACCATCGCCCGCTTTTTCGAAGCCGATCAGATCTGCGCCAACCTTACCAGCACCTGGCACCAGGCCGAGGATGCCGACGATCTGATTGCGATCACCGATGTCGTCGGCGTCCTGCTGCCCGACAGCCTGCTGCGCGGCGAGTATCTCGGCGGCGGTGCCTTCGGCGCCTATCTGCGTCTCAAGATCATGGAGACGCTGCTGTTCGACAAAGAGCTGCTCTGCGCCAAGACCTCGATCCAGACCGCGCATCGCTACCGTTTTCTGGAGGACCGGCATCGGGCCGTCATCGGGCAGGCACCGCAGAAGGCCATCGCGCGCTTCCTCGGCATCACGCCGCAGGGCCTCAGCCGCTTCCTGCGCCAACGCCGGCGCGCCGACGCTTAACCAGGGTTCATCGCGGCTGGTCCCTGCCGCCGTACACCGCCTGAACCGACAGGGCGGGAGGCGGAGATGAACGATCGGATCGCGATGCTGTCGCTTGCGGTGTTCTACGCCGCACTCTGGCTGCCGCTTGGCCAACAGGCCTTCCTGGCCGAGCACTGGATGAAGATCGGGACCTATGCAGCCCCGCTCCTCCTGTTCGTCGCCTTCACGGCGCGCGATCCCGCCGATCCGCCACGGCTCGACGATGTGCGGCTCGTCGCGGTCGTCATGGCGGCCGCCTATATGGCGCATCAGTACGAGGAGCACTGGATCGACCTGCTCGGCCGCGTCTATCCGCTGCGCCAGGTGCTGAACGATATGCTGAGCGCGGCCTACGGGCCCGAAGCGGCGTCGGCGATGACGCCCGAGGCGCTGTTCATCATCAATACCTCGATCGTCTGGCTGATCGCGCTCTTGGCAGTGCTGCGGGCCGAGGCGCAGGTGTTTCCGGCCCTGGCGATGGCCGGGATCATGGCGGTGAACGGGACCGGACATATCGTGGCAGCGCTGGTCTCGCTCAGCTACAACCCGGGGCTTTTGACCGGCATTCTGCTGTTCTTGCCGCTGTCGCTCGCTTTCTACGCAACCCTGCTGCGGCGCGGCATGGCCACGTTCGCGATGGTCGCCGCGGCGATTGGGTGGGCAGTTGCCGCCCATGTCTTGCTGTTCGCGGGCGCCCTTGCGGCCAACGTGCTGGGGCTGATTCCGGTCGGCCTGTACTACGCGATGCTGATCGGCTTCGGCATCCTGCCGCTGGCGCTGTTCCGCAGCCAGGGTGGCGCACGCATGGCCCGGCCCTAGCGCAGGGTGGCAAACGCGGCAGTGCCGCCGGACAGGGTATCGGACGGGGTATCAGCCGAGGCATCGGACGGGGCGTCCGGATGGTCGGCAGTGTCTGCCGCATCCGCCACGGCCGGGCTCTTCGCGTTCTCCACAAGGCTCGCGAACAGCTTCCAGTCACGGCGCGAGGCGATCAGGTATTCTGGATGCCACTGGACGCCAAGCACGAAGCGGCGCCCGGCTGTGCACTCGACGGCCTGCACGACCCCGGCCTCGTCCCAGGCGACGGCCCTGATATCGCGCCCGGGCCGGTCGACCGACTGGGTATGCAGCGCGTTCACGCGCGACGGTTCGTCCCCCATCAAGCGGGCGAGGCGCGACCCCTCTGCGATGGTGACGGTCTTGCGCGGCAATGGCGTCTTCAAGCGCTTCGCATCTGGGTACTCGGCATGTATGTCCTCATGCAGCGTGCCGCCGCGCACGACGTTGATCAGCTGCGCGCCACGGCAGACGCCCAGCATGGGCAGGCCCCGCTCCTCAGCCTCGGTGATGAGAGCGATCTCCAGCCTGTCGCGGGCGTGATCGAAGCGCGCGTTCGGCAAGAGCTCGCCGCCGTAGAGATCGACGCTGATATCGTCGCCGCCGCCGATGATCACGCCATCGAGCCCAGCCAAGTTGTTGCGCTTGCGGCGGGCGTGGATCTTCACGCCGACCGCCCCCGCGCGCCATAACGCGAAGGCGAAGAACGGAAAGACGCGCCAGCCGGTTCTTGAGGAGACCGAGACGCCGATCCGGGGCAGGTTCTGGTTGTCGCGCATCATATCCAACCAACGGCCTGCGTTTCAGCCAGCTTCCGCGCGCTACGGCGCCGGTTCAGCGTCATGCGGTCGCGCCGTGATCTGTCCGTCGCCCGCGCGGTGCTCCGTTCAGGGCTCGCTCGATCGCGGGACCCATGGGGCGCCCGGTTCAGGGCTTCAGTCGCTTGATCAGCGAAGAGGTATCCCAACGTCCACCGCCCATATCCTGCACCTCGCCATAGAACTGATCGACCAGCGCGGTGACCGGCAGCCGAGCGCCGTTCGTCTTCGCCTCGTCCAGGCAGATGCCGAGATCCTTGCGCATCCAGTCGACCGCGAAGCCGTATTCGAAGAAATCCTCGAGCATCGTCTTGTGGCGATTGTCCATCTGCCAGGACCCTGCGGCACCCTTCGAGATCACCTCGACCACCTGCATGCCGTCCAGGCCGGCCTTCTGGGCGAAGTTCAGCCCCTCCGACAGGCCTTGCACCAGCCCCGCGATGCAGATCTGGTTGACCATCTTGGTCAGTTGTCCGGCACCCACCGGGCCCATCAGGCCACAGAACTTGGCATAGGCATCGATCACCGGCTTGGCGCGGTCGAAGGGCGCCTGCTTGCCGCCGCACATCACGGTCAGCTGGCCGTTCTCGGCCCCCGCCTGCCCGCCAGAGACCGGCGCATCGACGAAATCGATGCCAAGCTCCG
>JBCCSW010000309.1:0-5054 GCA_039199465.1 Pseudomonadota bacterium | reverse complement strand
GTGAACCCGGCAGGCCCGGCCCGCTGCGCCATCAGCGGGTCGGGCGCGGCGAGAGGAGAATGCAGACCATGGATAGCATCGGCACCCTGCTAGACCTGCACCCGCTGACACCGCTGACGGCGGAGGAGATCACCAAGACGGTCGCGCTCGTCCGTGCCGGCATCGAGCGCGGCGGCGAGGCGAAATTCGAGATGGTCGAACTGGCCGAGCCGGCCAAGGCCGAGGTCCGCGCCTATGCGCCGGGCCGTCCGGTCGACCGCCGGGCCTGGGCGAATGCCTATTTCGTGGATCGGCCCGGCGTCACGCGCTGCCTCGTCTCGCTGAGCGCGGAGGAGATCGTCTCCGCCACCTATCTGCCCGACGCCGTCCCGATGATCGCGCCGGTCGAGTTCATGGAGGTCGAGAACGCCGTGAAGGCCGATCCCCGGTTCGAAGCCGCCTGCAAGCGCCGCGGGATCGAGGATATGAGCCTGGTCTGCTGCGATCCCTGGTCGGCCGGCAATTTCGGCATCGAGGCCGAGAAAGGTCGCCGGATCAGCCACGTCTTCGTCTGGGTGCGGAACTCGGAGATGGACAACCAGTACGCCCATCCCGTCGAGGGGCTGAACGCCACGGTCGACATCAACACGGGCGAAGTCCTGTCGGTCGTCGATGACGGCGATGTCCCGATCCCGCGCGGCGAATGCAACTACGACCATACCTTCCAAAAGGTGGTCCGCGAGGATCTGCGGCCGATCAACGTGGTCCAGCCCGACGGCGTCAGCTTCAGCATCGAGGGCAACCACCTGACCTGGCATGACTGGAGCGTCAGGATCGGCTTCAACGCCCGCGAGGGGCTGACGCTGCACGACATCTCGATTTCGGGGCGGCCCGTGGTCTATCGCGCCTCGATCGCCGAGATGATGGTCCCCTACGGCTCGCCGCATGGTGCGCATCCGCGCAAGAACGTCTTCGACGTGGGCGAATACGGGATCGGGCGGCTCGTCAATTCGCTCGAGCTCGGCTGCGACTGCCTGGGCGCCATTCACTATCTCGACGCCACGCTGAACGGTCGCGACGGCGAGGTCGAGACCATCAAGAACGCGATCTGCATTCACGAGGAGGACATGGGCGTCGCGTGGAAGCACTATGACTTCAGGCTTGAGCGGACCGAGACGCGGCGCGCTCGCAAGCTGGTGATCTCCACCATCGCGACGGTCGGCAACTACGAATACGGCTATTACTGGTACCTGATGATGGACGGCACCATCGAGTTCGAGCTGAAGGCCACGGGTATCATCAACACCACCGCCTGCCTGCCCGGCCAGCCTGGGGACTACGGCGTCGAGGTCGCGCCCGGCGTGCTTGGCCAGATCCATCAGCACACCTTCTGTGCGCGGCTCGACATGGCTGTGGACGGGGACCGCAACTCGGTCGTCGAATGCGACACGCGGGCGGAGCCGATGGGCCCGGAGAACCCCTATGGCAACGCCTATCGCCTGCACGAGACGCGCCTGGAGAGCGAGGCCGGCGGCGCGCGTAAGGCCGATCCCGCCTGTCACCGATACTGGAAGGTGATGAGCGCTGAGCGCGCCAATCATGTCGGCAAGCCGACGGCCTACAAGCTGATCCCGACCTCGACGGTGACGCCCTTCATCTCGCCCGATGGTCCCTCGGGCAAGCGCGCGGGCTACACCTTCAACGACCTCTGGGTGACGGCCTTCGATCCGGCCGAGCGCTATCCGGCCGGCGAGTTCGTCAATGCGAGCGACGGCTCGGATGGCCTCGCCAGCTTCGTCGCCGACGACCGGCCCATCGCCGAGACCGATCTCGTCGCCTGGCACGTCTTCGGCCTGCACCATGTGCCGCGGCCCGAGGACTATCCCGTGCAGCCCTGCATCACCTGCGGCTTCTCGCTGATGCCCGTCGGGTTCTTCGACGACTCGAATCTGCGCGACCTGCCGTGGACGAAGAACGTCGCCAGCTGCCACGCGCAGGCGGCCGAGTAGCGGCGCGCCGCGCGATGGAACGGGTGGATACGCTGATCGTCGGCGGCGGTCAGGCAGGGCTTGCCATGAGTGAGCATCTGACCGCGGCCGGCGTCCCCCATCTCGTGCTGGAGCGCGACCGGATCGGGGAACGCTGGCGGACGGGACGCTGGGACAGCCTGGTGGCCAACGGGCCGGCCTGGCACGATCGCTTCCCCGGCATGGCCTTCGCCGACAACGATCCGGACGACTTCCCGACCAAGGACCAGGTCGTCCGCTACCTCGAAGCCTATGCCGCGACGATCAACGCCCCCGTTCGCTGCGGCGTCGAGGTCGTGAGCGTCCAGAGGCTGGCCGATCGCGCCGGCTTCCGGGTCGAGACGTCGGCCGGCCAGGTGGAGGCCGCGCGCGTGGTGGCGGCGACCGGCCCGTTCCAGCGCCCCGTCATCCCAACACTGGTCCCGGCCGACGCGCCGGTCGTGCAGATGCACTCCGCCACCTACCGCAATCCGGCGCAGTTGCCGGACGGCGCGGTGCTTGTCGTCGGCGCCGGTTCCTCGGGGTCGCAGATCGCCGACGAGCTGCTGCACGCCGGTCGAGACGTGTTTCTCTCCGTCGGCCCGCATGAGCGCCCGCCGCGGCGCTATCGGGGGCGCGACTATGTCTGGTGGCTCGGTGTCCTCGGCAAATGGGAGATCGCGGCGCTGAAGCCCGGCCTGGAGCACGTGGCGCTCGCGGTCAGCGGGGCTAATGGCGGCCATACGGTCGATTTCCGGCGCTTTGCCGAGCGCGGCATGACGCTGCTGGGCGTGACCTGCGGCTATGCCGATGGCGCCATCCAGATCGCTCCCGATCTGGCCGAGAACCTTGCGCGCGGCGACGCCAACTATCTCTCGGTGCTCGACGAAGCGGATGCCTATGTCGCCCGCAATGGCCTCCCCCTGCCCCAGGAGCCCGAGGCCCGTCGCATCCCCGCCGATCCCGGCTGCGTACAGCACCCGATCCTCAAGCTCGATCTGGCAGAAGCGGGCATCGGCACGATCATCTGGGCCACCGGCTACGCGCTGGATTTCGGCTGGCTGAAAGTCGACGCGTTCGGCGCCGACGGGCGGCCCGCGCATCAGCGAGGGATCGCGACCGAGCCGGGGATCTACTTCCTGGGCCTGCCGTGGCTCTCGCGCCGCGGCTCTGCCTTCATCTGGGGCGTCTGGCACGACGCGAAGTTCCTGGCGGACCACATCGCCATCCAAAGGAACTACCTCGCCTACGAGCCCTCGGCCGAGCGCGCTGGGATCCCGGCCTGACCAGGAGCCGGCTGCCTACCACCCGTCAGGGGACCCGTCCGCCCCACACCGTCGACACCGGTTCCGAGCAGACCCACAAGGTGGTGCGGAATAGGCGCGAGCCGATCGGGGAGGCCTGCGGGACTATGGACCGTGCGGCGAAACCGGTTGTCCACACCACCGATGCCCGCCCTTGTGGTGCCGTCCATCGCACGCTGGGAACCGCTGGCTGACAGCGCCGTGGCATCGCTCGTTCGACGTCAGGGTGACCGCGACGCCCGAACTGCCGCCGCCAGCTCCGCGTGCTCCTCACACGACCCGCAGAGCGTCTTTAGACGCGACAGGTTGGCCATGGCGCTGTCGAGGTCGCCCAGCCGCAAGAACAGCTGGCCTTGATACGCCAGTGTTGCGAGGTGGTTGGGATCAAGCGACAAGGCGCGGGCGTAGTGTTTGGCGCTGAGGTCGAGATCGTCCATCTTGCGATGGACATAGCCGAGCAGGTTGAAGACGTCGGCATTCTCGGGCGCACTCAGCGCCAGCTCCTCCAGAAGCGGGAGCGCTTCGCAGTAGCGGTCAGCCTCGATCAGCCGAACGCTCTGCGAGAGCGCGGTGGCCGATGCCGCGTCCATGCTCGCGCGCGGGGACATCGTCGTCGGGGCCGCCAGGGCTAGGGACGGCAGGGCGATCACGGCAAGCGTGGCGATCGAGCGCTTCATCGTTCCATCTCCTTCGCTGCCGCGCCCAACCCTTCGGGCAAGGCATCAACTTAGGTTGTCTGCAGCAACTTACACGGCCGCGCCATGGGCTGCGAGGACGCATGCCATCGGCCCAGAACGCGATGCAGCGCGCGCGGCGGACGACGCTACCCGTTTGATCGGCGGCCCGTGCGGGCGCATGCTGCGACTGCCGCTGCTGCGATGCCCGGGCGCTTGGCGGCCTTAGATGGTCCGCATCGCGCGGGTCACGTCCAAGAACCGGGTTGCCGACAGATGAGGTTCCCCATGTGCCACCCCGTTATTCTTGAATACGTAAAAGGCCGCGCGCTCAGTCGGCGCGATCTCTTCGCGGGTTCTGCCGCCGCAGGCGCCGCGCTCGCGGTCGCTGCCGCGACACCCAGGCCCCTGATGGCGCAGACGCCGCAACGGGTCGTCGACCTAACACACACGCTGACGCACGACTTCCCGACCTATTTCGGCGAACAGCAATTCTTCGATGAAGACCTGTTCACCTATGCCGAGAACGCGTTCAATCTGAAGATGCTGCGGGTCAACGAGCACACCGGCACGCATATCGACGCCCCGTTGCACTTCACCGACGGCGGCACCTCGATCGACGAGGTGCCGGTCGAGAGCCTCGTGTGCCCGCTGATCGTCGTCGATCTCCGCGAGAAGGCCGACGCCAACGCGGACGCGCAGGTGACGCCGGACGACCTGAAGGCCTGGATCGCCGCCCATGGTCCCATTCCGCAGGGTGCCTGTGTTGCGCAGAACGCGGGTTGGCAGCCGCGGCTCGGCACGCCCGGTTTCCGCAACGCCGATGGCGACGGGAAGATGCACTTCCCCGGCTTCCATGTGGAGGCCGTGAAGATGCTGTTGGAGGAGGCCGAGGTCGTGGGCGTCGGCGTCGATACGCTGTCGATCGACTACGGCCTATCGGGCGATTTCATCACGCACTACACATGGCTGCCTGCCAACCGCTGGGCGGTGGAGAACATGGCGAACCTCGATCAACTGCCGCCGGTGGGCGCGACGCTGGTGGTAGGCGCGCCCAAGCATGCCGGCGGTACGGGCGGTCCCTGCCGCCT
>JBCCSW010000308.1:0-5054 GCA_039199465.1 Pseudomonadota bacterium | reverse complement strand
GCCGCCCTTTCACGGCGGAAACACGGGTTCGAGTCCCGTAGGGCGTACCACCCCTTAAGACTAGGATCGCCTTGTGCGCGCCTGCATCGGCGCCCGCCGATGCTAGACATGCGCCTTTCCGTCACCGGCGCCAGAAAAGCGGGCTCAGGATCACGAGGGCCGACAGGAACTCGAGCCGCCCAAGCAGCATCCCGACCGAGAGCAGCCATTTCGACGTGTCGGGCAGGCCGGCGAAGGAGCCCTGGGGGCCGACCTGCGGCCCAAGGCCGGGGCCGAGATTGGTCAGCGTCGCAAGCGCGGCCGAGACCGAGGTCAGCGCATCCAGCCCCTGCAGCGACAACAGCACCGACCAGATCGCAAGCGCCGAGAAGAACACGAAGAAGAAGCCCATGATCGAGCTTACGACCTCGGGCTCGACCGTGCGCCCCGCATAGCGCAGCAGGTAGACGGTGTTCGGGCTGTGGATCCGGCGGAGCTGCAGCGTCAACGCGGCGAACAGAATCTCGTAGCGGAACACCTTGGCCGAGCACGATGTCGAGCCCGAGCAGCCGCCGATCAGCGCCAGGATGAACAGGATGCCGACCGCAAAGCCGCCCCAGCCGTCGTAGCCTGCCGCGGCATAGCCGGTGCCGGTCATCACCGATGTGGCGTTGAACAGCGACTGACGGATCGCCTCGACCGGCGCATAGGTATCGCGCGAAATCAGATAGGCGGCGATCGCGCCTGCCGAGATCGCGAGAATGACCACGAAGGTGCGCACCTGCGGGTCCTGCCAAATCGCCCGGTGATCGCCCCGGATCAGCGCCGCCAGCCGCAGAAAGGGCAACGCCGCTGCCACCATGAACAGGATGCCGACCCATTGCGCATTGGCCGGCAGCACGCCGAACCCGCCATCGTAGTTGCCGAAGCCGCCGGTCGCGACCGTCGTCATCGCGTGCACGATGGCGTCGAAACTCCCGACCCCGACGGCGGTGTAGGCGGCCGCGCAGGCCAGCGTCAGGCCGACATAGATCCAGCCGAGCGAGGCCGCGATCTCTTTGGCGCGCAGCGTGATGTCGACGCTGAGATCGAAGCTCTCCGAGCGGAAGAACTGCATGCCGCCGACCTGCAGCGCCGGCAGGAACACGATGGCGAAAACGACGATGCCGACGCCGCCGAACCACTGCAGCATACCGCGCCACAGCAGCATGCCGCGGGCCGCATCGTCGAGTTCCGTGAAGACGGTCGCGCCGGTCGTGGTGAGGCCCGACATCGCCTCGAAATAGGCGTCGGTGACCGTGGCGCCCGGGTCGGCCAGCAGGAAGGGCAGCGCGCCGAAAGCCGGCAGCACGGCCCAGACCAGCGTGGTCATCAGAAAGCCCTGGCGTCTGGTCAGGCCACGCCGGTCACGGTCGGCCTCGCGCGTCGCGGCGGCCAGGCTGACGCCGCTGATCCAGGTGATGCCTGCAGCCAGCCACATGCCCGCGGCGTTGCCATGCCCGTCCCAGCTGTCGAGCAGGGTCGGGATCAGCATGGTGAGGCCCAAAAGCGCGGTTAGACGGCCGATGACGAAGCAGACTGGCCGAAACTCCTGCATGGGATCGCGTCGAGCTGCAGCCTCAGAACGGAACGTCGTCGGCACCTGCGCCGCTTTCCCCTGCCTGGTTAGCCTCGCTCACATAGGACGCGAGCACCTTCTTCTGGCCCGCCTTCTCGAAGGCGACGGTCAGCTTGTCGCCTTCAAGCTCTGTCACCGCGCCGTAGCCGAACTTCTGGTGGAAGACCCGCGTGCCGACCTCGAACCGGCTGACCGCTTCGGCATCGACGACGAGATTGCGCACCTCGCGGGGCTGGCTGAGCTGGTGCTGACCGCGCCGCTGCGCCAGGCGCCGCCAGCCCGGCGAGTTATAGGCGTTGGCGTCGATCGCCTTCGCCTCCAGCGCCGAGGACGCCAGCGGGCCAGCATGCAGCCCCGCGCCCGCCCCGGCCGCCACCGGTGACGGGCCGGCGCCGCGCTCGTGACCGTAAAGGCCGGGCGGCGTCAGCACCTCGACATGCGCCTCCGGCAATTCGTCGATAAAGCGCGACGGCAGCGAGGACTGCCAGCGCCCATACATCTGCCGGTTCGCGACGAAGCTGATGGTCACATGCTCTTCCGCGCGGGTGACGCCGACATAGGCGAGGCGGCGCTCCTCCTCGAGGCCCTTGACGCCGGTCTCGTCCATGGCGCGCTGGCTGGGAAACAGACCGTCCTCCCAGCCCGGCAGGAAGACGGCCGGAAATTCCAGTCCCTTGGCCGCGTGCAGCGTCATGATCGAGACCTTGGCGCCGGCGCCCTCGCTCTCGTTGTCCATGACCAGCGAGACGTGTTCGAGGAAGCCCTGCAGGTTCTCGAACTCCTCCAGGCTGCCGACGAGCTCCTTCAGGTTCTCAAGCCGGCCCGGCGCCTCGGCCGATTTGTCGGCCTGCCACATGCCCGTATAGCCGCTCTCGTCCAGGATCTTCTCGGCCAGCCGGACATGGTCCATCCGCGTGACACCGTCGCCGGTCGAGACGGCGCCCAAGGCAAAGCCGTGCCAGATCTCGATCTGGTCGGTCAGGCGCTTCATCTCTTTCGCCGCGCGCGCCGAGATGCCGTCGACCCCGCCGCGTCCGGCAATGCGCGCGGCCTCGAAAAGACCGATGCCATGCTCGCGCGCCAGGCGTTGCAGGGCTTGTTGCGCCTTCTCGCCAACGCCGCGCTTCGGCGTGTTGACGATGCGCTCGAAGGCCAGCCCGTCGTCCGGGCTCACGGCGACGCGGAAATAGGCCATCGCGTCGCGGATCTCCATGCGCTCGTAAAAGCGCGGGCCGCCGATCACGCGGTATGGCAGGCCGATCTGCAGGAAGCGGTCCTCGAAGGCCCGCATCTGGAAGGACGCGCGCACCAGGATGGCGATGTCGTCGAGGCTGACGGGGTCGTGCCCGCGCGTGCCCTGTTGCAGCGCCTCGATCTCGTCGCCGATCCAGCGCGCTTCTTCGTCGCCGTCCCAGTGACCGATCAAGCGTACCTTTTCGCCGCCCGTCGCCGCGGTCCACAGCGCCTTGCCGAGACGGTCGGCATTGGCCGCGATCAGGCCCGAGGCGGCGCCCAGGATATGACTGGTCGAGCGGTAGTTCTGCTCGAGCCGGATCACCGTGGCACCGGGGAAATGCTTCTCGAAGTTCAGGATGTTGGCAACCTCGGCGCCGCGCCAGCCATAGATCGACTGATCGTCATCGCCAACGCAGCAGATGTTCCCACCGGTCTGGCCGCCGGCGCCGTCATCCTCGGCCTGAGCGAGATGGCGCAGCCAGATGTACTGCGCGACGTTGGTGTCCTGATACTCGTCGACCAGCACATAGCGGAAGCGGCGGCGATAGTCGGCGCGCACGTCCGCGTGGTTCTGGAAGATGGTCACCACATGCACCAGCAGGTCGCCGAAATCGACGGCGTTGAGGGTGCGCAGCCGCTCCTGATAGAGCCGGTAGAGTTCGGCGCCGCGGTTGTTGGCGAAGGACGCCTCGTCGGCCGGCACGCGGTCGGGCAGAATCGCCCGGTTCTTCCATCGGTCCAGCATCGAGGCGAACATCCGCGGCGGCCATCGCTTCTCGTCGACGTTCTCGGCCTGCAGCAGCTGCTTGATCAGGCGAAGCTGGTCGTCGGTGTCGAGGATGGTGAAGTTCTGCTTCAGGCCGACCAATTCGGCATGGCGGCGCAGGATCTTCACGATGATCGCATGAAAGGTGCCGAGCCAGGGCATCCCCTCCATCGCCTCGCCCAGCAGGGCAGCGGTGCGGTTGCGCATCTCGCGCGCGGCCTTGTTCGTGAAGGTGACGGCCAGAACCTGGCTCGGCCAGGCGCGACGGGTGTTGATGATATGGGCGAGCCTGGTCGTCAGCGCCTTGGTCTTGCCCGTACCGGCACCGGCCAGCAGCAAGACCGGTCCCTCGGTCGTCTCCACGGCCTGTCGTTGCGGCGGGTTCAGACCGTCGAGGTAGTCGGCCGGCCGCGCTGTGCTCCGCGTCGCCATGGCGCCCGCGGCCGCCCGTTCCGACAGGCTTGGCCTGGCGCCCTGATCGGCCTCCCACGCCTCGAAAGCGCTGTCATTGTCGAACGGATGGTTCATGACGCCGAGAGTAACGCCGGCTCTCGCGTGAGGAAAGGTTTTGTTCCCCACATGTTCACAGTTTCATGAAGTCTCGTCGACGCAGCCATCGGCTGCGCAGCGTTCGATTATGCGGCCTCAGCGGGCGTGACGCAGATAGCGCGGCTCGTCGCGCAGCAGGGTCGAACGGCGGCGCCAATACCATGCAACGGCGTAGGCGATACCGACCGTGGTGCCAATCAGGATGATCGTGGATATCCCGCTGATGCTGATTGCGGTGCCGACGGCGTTCTCCTCGACCATCTGCGCATAGCTTGCTGGCGCGCTCTGCGACAGCCCGGGGCCGCGCATCGGCTTGTCCATCAAGACGATAAGCAGGGCGGCGCCCAGCATGCACTGGATCGCAATCGCCGTCGTCAGCATTCTAACGATCCGAAACATGGACACGCTCTCCAACCCACAGGCGTTGTAGTGCCAAAGGTTCACGACACGGCGGCGACCGAATTGCGCCTATTTTGGGTCAGGCCTGTATCAACCTGACCGTGGCACGCGCAGAGCGAGAGACACATAACTACGGTTTGAAAATGACTAACCTGCCGGGCCGGTGCAAGCACCGCATTGCAATCGGCGTCTCATCACCGACATCTAGGCCGAGATCTGGAGGAGAACACCCATGCTCTTCGGTTTGTTGAAGCCCTCGGCAATCCCTTCCAAGTCCGAGGCGCTGCCCGGCCGGGACACCGCGATCCCCACCGCGGAGAAGCACTTTTTGAGCCTCGCACCGCTGAAGGGGCCGCATCCGGACGGCGCCGAGACGGCCATCTTCGCGATGGGCTGTTTCTGGGGGGCGGAGCGGATGTTCTGGAAGCAGCCGGGCGTGATCGTCACCTTCGTGGGCTATGCGGGTGGTTCGACGCCCAATCCGACCTATCGCGAGGTCTGCTCGGG
>JBCCSW010000307.1:0-5061 GCA_039199465.1 Pseudomonadota bacterium | reverse complement strand
CGATGCCGAACGGCGACAATGCCTCGGCGCGGATCAAGCAGGTCGCCTCGGGCCGCTTCGGCGTGACGGCGGAGTACTTGAACCATTGCGAGGAGTTGGAGATCAAGGTCGCCCAGGGCGCGAAGCCCGGCGAGGGCGGGCAGATCCCCGGCTTCAAGGTGACCGAACTCATCGCGAAGCTGCGTAACGCGACCCCGGGCGTGGGCCTGATCAGCCCGCCGCCGCATCACGACATCTACTCGATCGAGGATCTGGCGCAGCTCATCTACGACCTGAAGCAGATCAACCCGACGGCGAAGGTCTGCGTGAAGCTCGTGGCCTCGACCGGCGTCGGCACGATCGCGGCCGGCGTCGCCAAGGCGAAGGCCGACGTGATCCTGATCTCGGGTCATAACGGTGGGACGGGGGCGAGCCCGCAGACCTCGATCAAATATGCTGGCCTGCCGTGGGAAATGGGGCTGACCGAAGCGCATCAGGTCCTGTCGCTGAACGACCTGCGCGACCGGGTAAAGCTGCGCACCGATGGCGGCCTGCGCACCGGGCGGGATATCGTGATCGCAGCCATGATGGGGGCCGAGGAATACGGCATCGGCACTGCGGCGCTGATCGCCATGGGCTGCATCATGGTGCGTCAGTGCCAGTCCAACACCTGCCCCGTCGGTGTCTGCACGCAGGACGAGGATCTCCGCGCGCGCTTCGACGGCACGGCGGAGAAGGTGGTGAACCTGGTCACGCTGATGGCGCAGGAGATCCGCGAGATCATGGCCTCGATCGGCGTGCGCAGCTTCGACGAACTGATCGGGCGTGCCGATCTGCTGACCCAGGTCAGCCGCGGCGCCTCGCATCTGGACGACCTGGACTTCAATCCGATGCTGGTGCGCGTGGATGAGGGCGAGCCGGCACGCCTCGACTACATGCGCGCGCGCACCGAGGTGCCCGACACGCTGGACGCCCAGATCGTGAAGGATGCCGAGCCGTTCTTCGCCCATGGCGAGAAAATGCAGCTGGACTATGCCGTGCAGAACACGCTGCGCACCATCGGCACGCGCGTCTCCAGCCACATCGTGCGCCGTTTCGGGCAGCGCAACAGCCTGCAGGAGGGGCATCTGACCGTGCGCCTCACCGGCTCGGCCGGGCAGAGCCTCGGCGCCTTCGCAGCGCCTGGGCTGAAGCTGGAGGTGTTCGGCGATGCCAACGACTATGTCGGCAAGGGGCTGTCGGGCGGGGTGATTACCGTGCGCCCGCATCGCTCCTCGACCCTGGTCGCGGCGGACAACACGATCATCGGCAATACGGTCCTCTACGGTGCGACGGGCGGCAAGCTCTACGCCGCAGGCCGTGCGGGTGAGCGGTTCTGCGTGCGCAACTCGGGCGCCGAGGTCGTGGTCGAGGGCTGCGGCTCGAACGGCTGCGAGTACATGACCGGTGGTCGCGTCACGATCCTCGGCACGGTCGGCGACAATTTCGGTGCCGGCATGACCGGCGGGATGGCCTTCGTGCTGGATGAGAGCGACGACTTCATGCGCCGCCTGAACCCCGAAACGCTGGTCGTGAACCGCCTCGCCTCGGCCCATTGGACAGCGGTGTTGCACCGGATGGTGGAGGCGCATGTCGCCGAGACCGCGTCGGTCAAAGGCGCCGAGATCCTGCGCGAGTGGGACAGCACGCTCGCACGGTTCTGGCAGGTCACGCCGATCGAGATGGTGGATCGGATCGACGCCCCGCTCGAGGCGGCTCGGAGCGCCGAGACAGCCTGAGGTCGCTCTCGGCCTTAGCGGGGAAGCCTGGGGCGTCGACATCGTCGGGCGACGTGGACGTTGCGGCGCGATCACAGTGATCGGCCGCGCGGGCCGTTGCGTGAGCGTGATGCACCGTGGCGTAACGGATCGACGTGCTATTCTTCCGCTGGCGACGAGCTTGGTTCATTGGCTCGCCGGGATAACGGTCGGGATCTTCTCATGGCTCAGGGCGCTGGCGCCACGCACCGCGGGGGCAAGGCCGCGCGGTCGACGCGGCGGGGCGCGACGGCTGCGGCAGGCGGCATGGCGAAGCGCTCGGCATCGGCTGCGCCGCGCGTCGGAAAGGCGGCTTCAGCCCGCGGCGGCGGCGCTCGCCGGGCCGCTCGTCGCACAGGGCCGATCGGCTGGCTGCTGGGGCGTCTGCGCCGCCTTGTGGCCATGGTGTTCCGCGTTGCGCTGCTCGCCGCCGTTGTGCTGCTTCTCGCCATCGGCGCGATGCGTTGGATCGACCCGCCCGGTGGGCCGTATATGTGGGGCGAGGCCTGGCGTCTCGGAGGCGTCGCCTACCGCCCCATCTCGCTCGACGCGATCGGGCTGGATGCGGCGCGCGCGGCCGTCGCGGCCGAGGATGCGCGCTTCTGCACCCATGCCGGCATCGACTGGACGGCCGTGCATTCGGCGATCGAGGATTATCGGCAGACGGGCAGGCTGCGCGGCGCCTCGACCATCACCCAGCAGACTGCGAAGAACGTATTCCTCTGGCATGGGCGCACGATGGTCCGAAAGGCACTGGAGGTGCCGTTCGCGGGCGTGATCGAGCTTATCTGGGGCAAGCGCCGGATCCTGGAGGTCTATCTGAACGTCGCCGAGTTCGACGAAGGCGTATTCGGCATCGACGCCGCTGCCCGCCACTACTACGGCGTGCCCGCCCAGGCGCTGCTGCCCCTGCAGACTGCCCGGCTGATGACCCTGCTGCCGAGCCCCAAGACCCGCCATCCACGCGCGCTGGACTCAAGGCTGGAGCGGCGCGCGCGCCAGATAGCAGCCGGTGCGCAGACGGTCGTTTCGCAGGATCTTGATTCCTGCATCCGATGAAGATGTGAGAACCGATCGGTATTCGCCGGCGTCCCGCGTGGATGCCGTTGCGTGCAGGTGAGACGTTCAATTGAAGGGGCGTCGGTGCTGGTTCGGCGATCGGCGCGGCGGGCGACACTCGCCAGCGGTCGGCGGGCGTCATGCCCTTCGAGTGGCGTGAATTCCGCGACACGGCCCCTCAGGCCGATCTCGAGCGCCCAGTGAAGACGGCCCTGCTTTCCTTGGCTGTGTTCTCGCCGGATCGGCGTCGTCCAACACGCTAGAGCTGAGCGTCTCACGGGCGGAAGACGCGAGCGACCATGCCAAAAATCAACGCCCTCTACGGCCGGCTCGCCAAGCGTGCCTGCATGCGTCTCGCGCTCTCTTCACTGGTGACGCCAGCGTCCGCATCGCGTCTCGACTGCGACCACAACCGAGCCCGCTCGGCGCTCCCCGGCTCGACCGCGCCCGAGGTCGCCGGCAGACTGAACCCAGCCCGGAGGGTCGCGCGACGCCCGGACCAGAAACCGCGTCACGACCCGGACCGCGTCGCAGCGGGCACTCCAGGACACGACAGCAACGACGTGGCCAAGCCAGGCGTTCAGAACCGCACCGTCGTCACCACGCCGAAGCGCCGCGTCTCTCCAGGCACCACGAGGTTCTGTGGGGCGAAGTCCGGCTCGAAGCCGCTGCCTGGGAAGGCCTCGGTCGCGTAGAGCTCGTTGAAGGCGTTCTCAACGAACAGAGCCACCTCCAGCCTCTCACCGCGAACGCCGAGACGGAAGTTCGTCACGTCATAGCCGTCCAGGGTCGTCGTGTCGCCGACCGCGTCGCTAAAGTCGGAGCGATAGGAGTACTCGACACGTGCGAACGGCTGCAGGTCGGCAATGATCGGGCTCGGATGCTCGTAGTCACCGATGAACGAGAACGATGTGCGCGGCGCACGGGGCAGGCGCTCGCCGGTCTGGTCGCCGCTGATCGATTCCTCGAAATCGGTGAACTTCGCATAGGCCAAGCCAAGACCGGCCTGCAGGTTCAGCCCGGGAACGGGCGTTGTGCCGACAGTGATCTCGGCGCCCACGCTGCGCGCGGTTGCAGCGTTCTCCACGCCGCCGCCGAAGGCGCGCGCGATCGGCACCTGAATGTCATTGTAGAACAGGGCGTAGCCGCTGGCATTGACGGTGAGCTGGCCGTCAAGCCAGGTCGATTTCAGGCCGCCCTCGAAACTGCGTACGTTCTCCTCGTCGAATTCGATCGACGGGCCGGCACTGGTGCCGACGAAGCCGCCGGGGCGAAAGCCGGTCGAGAAGCTGAAATAGGTGGAGAGGTTCTCGGTCCAGTCGAACAACACCGAGGCATTCGGCGTGATCGCGGTAAAGGTCCGGTCGCCTTCCGAGATCGAGGGATCGCGGAAGAACGATCCGAAGCGCGTCACCGTGCGGTCGAACGAGACCTTGTCGCGCGAAAAGCGTGCGCCCACGGCAAGCTCTAGCTGGTCGATGGGGCGCCAGCGCACATCGCCGAATGCACTGACATGCGTGATGTCGGTCTCGGCGTCGGTCACGCTGGCGCCGGGATCGTCGCCGAGGGCCGCAAAGCGTTGGGCGAGAACGCCCTTGATGTCGGCATAGCTGAAGCCGCCATTCGCGGAGATCGTTCCGAACCCGCTCGGCAGCGAGAACACCGCACTCTCGAAGCGGACTTCCTGCGAGAACGCCCGGTCGCTGTTGTCGCGTGTCAGCAGCGTGGCGTCTGCCGGGGTGAAATCGAAATCCTCGTCACCCTCGAACGTCGTGCGGTTGAATGCCGTGATCGACCGCAGCAGCCCGACATCGAAATCGTACTGGATCTCGCCAACGACATTGATGCGTTCGATCTCCAACTCGTCGATCCTGCCATTGAGGATCGCCGGATCACCATCGAGCAGCGTTTCCTCGATAGCGAAGAGCGGCGCGTCGATGGCCGTGCGGTCGACTTGCACCGAGGCGTCGAAGGTCAGCCGGTCGGTCGGCGTGTAGCGCACGCTGAAACGCCCGCCTGCGTTCTCGTTGCCGATGGAATCCTCGGTGTCGCCGAAGGGCGCATCGACGAACCCATCCGAGATCTCGCCGTATCCGACGGCGCGGATCGCCAGCTTCTCGGTGATGGGAATGTTCACGACGGCCTCGCCGGTGAAGTCGAAATAGCTGCCGAACTCCGTGCGCAGGCTTGCCTCGAACGTGTCGCTTGGCTTGTTCGTGACGACATT
>JBCCSW010000306.1:0-5088 GCA_039199465.1 Pseudomonadota bacterium | reverse complement strand
CGGCGGGGCGTCTCGGCTAAGGCTCAGCGCGCGGCCGTGCCGGCGCCGTCGTCGCCATAGGTCCGGCCCTTCCATGGCGCGCCGCGGCCCGCCCAGTCACGCCACGCGCTGTCGAGCGTCATCAGCGTGTAGAGAAGACCAGCCAGCGGCAGCAGTGGTGCGACGGTTCTCGGCACGCGGAGTGCTGCGAGTGTCGGTGCGAAGGCGACAGCCTGCAGTATCCAGGCCGCGGTTCCGGACGCGAGGAGCGGCCACGCGCCCGAGACCGCACCTGTAACGGCCGCCACCGGTCCGGAGAGATACAGGAATGCCATGCCGACGACGCAACCCGCCAGCATCAGCGGCGAGCGACGAAGCTGCACATAGGCGGTGCGCACCACGGTCTGCCAGATCACGGCGGGCCTGCCGGTGTCGCGCGACGACACCACCTCGTCCCCGGCAAGGCCGAGCCAGAGCCGCCCACCCGCGCATTTCAGCAAACCGGCCAGCGCGCAGTCGTCGATCAGGGCGCCGCGGATCGCCGCGATCCCGCCCGCGGCCTGCAAGGCTGCCCGGCTCACCAGCATGCACCCGCCAGCTGCTCCAGCGATACGCGAGGACGGGCTGGCAACCGCTTGGAATGGATAGAGCTTCTGGAAGAAGAAGACATAGGCGGGGACGAGGAGACGCCCGAGGCCGCGACCCGTCTCGAGCCGTGCCATCAGCGAGACCATGGCAAGGTCCTGCCGCTCGGCCAGGCTGACGAGCCGCGTCAGCGTGTCTGGCGCATGGACGATATCCGCGTCGGTCAGCAGCAGATAGCGCGCGCTGGAGAAAGGCGGCCGGTTCGTCGCCTCGACGGCGGCGATGCCCGCGGCGACGGCCGCCATCTTGCCCGACCATCCGGCCCGCAACACCGGCGCGGGGACCACCATGACCTCGGGCCCCTCGGGCCGGGCGGCGCCTGCCGCCAGCGCGGCCGTTCCGTCCCGCGACCCGTCATCGACGACGATGACGGCGAAGTGGCCGGGATAGACGCTCGCGCCATGGGCCGCCACAACCGCTGCGATCGTCGGCGCCTCATCGCGCGCCGGGATGACGGCAACGATATCGGGCCAGGCCGTATGCGGCGCCGACGCCTCGGCCGGCAGGCGGGGACGCGCGCGCCAGAAGCCGTGCCAGAACAGCAGCAGGCCGACCCAGACGGCGGTGGAGGACAGCGCGGCGATCAACAGCCAAGTCATGCCGACCAGCGTCACCACGGTGGGCGGGGGACGACAAGGCCGCCCGGCCCGATAATGTCCCGGTCCGACGTGAAGGCGCCTGATGTCACATCTTTTCGCCGCTTGATGGACAGGCCAGTGCCCGGACTCTACTGTCCGACACATCGAAGACTGAGGAATACCAATGACCGCCGAGACAGCCGCAGGACAGGCCGCCATGGCCGGCGCGGACGACAGAGCCGCGGTCATCGAGGCACCGTCCGGCAAGGGCGCGGCTGACGAGAACTTCCCCGTGGGCTCGCTGCTGATCGCGCGCCGGCTCCGGCCCCATGTGATGGCCTATTACGCCTTCGCCCGGGGCACCGACGACATCGCCGACGACGCCGCGCTCGGCCCCGACGAGAAGATCGCCAGGCTGGACGCCTGCGAGCGGGCCGTGCGCAGCGGTACGGGTCAGCCGGCCTTCGCCACGGCCCTGCATCGCAGCTTGGGCGCGACCGGGCTGCCGGTCGAGGTCGCGACCGACCTGTTGATCGCCTTCCGGCAGGACGCGCGGCTGCAGCGGTACCCCGACTGGGCGTCGCTGCTGGAGTATTGCCGCTACTCGGCCCATCCGGTTGGGCGCTTCCTGCTGCTGCTGCATGGCGAGGGGCCAGAGACCGCGCGGCCGGGCGATGCGCTCTGCGCTGCGCTGCAGGTGCTGAACCATCTGCAGGATCTCGGGACCGATCGCGCGCGGCTAGACCGGGTGTACCTGCCGCAGGATTGGATGGCGGAGGCCGGTATCGACGAGCGCGCGCTGGATGCCGATCGCACCTCGCCGGGTCTGCGCCAGGTGATCGAGTGGTGCCTGGACGGCACCGACGCGCTGCTGGCGATGTCGGCGCCGCTGTCGGGCATGGTGCGCTCGCGCCGCCTCGGTGCCGAGATCGCGGTGATCCAGCGCCTTGCACGCCGCCTGTCGGCGCGGCTGAGGCGCGAGGATCCGCTGGCAACCCGCGTCAAGCACAGCCGGCTGGACCTCGCCGCGGGTGGCCTTGCCGGTGCCCTGCGCCTGGTCGGGATCGCCCGTGGTTGAGGCCGCCCGCGACATGCGCGCCGACGCCTCAGCGCCCGTATCGCTCTCGTCATCGCTATCGTCGTTCGATGCCGGAGTGGACGCGGCCAGACTGCCGGCTTCGCTGGCCGCGCTGTCGCCGACGCAGGTGAGCGACACTGCAGATGCCCATGCGACCGTGGCCGAGATCACGGCGGCGTCGGGTACCTCGTTCGGCCCCGGGATGCGGGCGCTGTCGGCGCCGCGCAGGCGGGCGATGTGGGCGCTCTACGCCTTTGCCCGGGTGATCGACGACATTGCCGACGAACCGATGGACGACCTCCTCCGCGCCCATCTGCTCGACGCCTGGCGGCGCGAGGTCGAGGCGCTCTACGCGGGCAGCCCAGCCTCGGCGATCGGCCGGGCCCTTGCGCCTGCCGTCGCCGCCTACGCCCTGCCGAAGGACGAGTTCCACGCGCTGATCGACGGGATGGCGATGGACGCGGCCGAGGCCATCGTCGCGCCCGATCTGGAGACGCTGCGCCTCTACACCAGGCGGGTCGCGGGCACCGTTGGCATGCTGTCGATGCGCATCTTCGGTGCCTGGCGCGGTGCCGTCTCGGCGCGTTTCGCGCTGGCGCTGGCCGATGCGCTGCAGCTCACCAACATCCTGCGCGACGTCGCGGAGGATGCCGAACGCGGCCGGCTCTATCTGCCGCATGAGATTCTCGAGCGCCATGGGGCGTCGACCGACCCCGCCCGCATCGTCGGCGACCCGGCCCTGCCGCCCGTCTGCCGCGATGTGGCGCGACTGGCGCGGACCGAGTTCGACACCGCGCGCGCCGCCCTGCCCGGCCATGCCCGCAGCGCCATCGTGCCTGCCTTGATGATGATGGGGGTCTACGAGGCGACGCTGAACCGCATCGAGTATCGTGGCTTCCGCCCGACCCCCCGGGTACGGCTGTCGAAGGGGCACAAGGTCAGGGCGGCACTGACCGCGGCGCTCTGGCCCCGCGCGTTCCGGCAGGGCGCTCTGTGATGGCCGACGGTCTGTCACCCGAGCTGCGTGGCGGTGTGACCCATGTCGTCGGCGCCGGCATGGCGGGGCTGTCCGCCGCGCTCTGCCTGGCAGAGGCCGGGCGCCGCGTCGTCGTCTGGGAAAGCGCGGGCCATGCCGGCGGGCGGGTGCGCAGCTTCCACGACGCCGCGCTCGACCGGCTGATCGACAACGGGTCGCACCTCATCCTCACCGGCAATCACGGCGTGCAGCGCTTTCTGGCGCGCGCGGGCAGCTCGGATGGTCTGGTCGCCGCGGCCGAGGCCAGCTTCCCAATGGTCGACCTCGCGGCTCAGGGCCCGGGGCAGCGCTTCACCATCCGGCTCGACCCTGGTCGGCTGCAGCGCTGGATCTTCGACCCGGCGCGGCGCATTCCGGGCACCGGGCCGCTGGACCTGCTCGGCGGGTGGCGCCTCGCGCTCGCCCGACCCGGCACGACGGTGGCCGAGGCGATCCGCGATCGCGGCCCGGCGTGGCGCGGCTTCTGGGAGCCGCTGACCCTCGGCATCCTCAACACCACGCCCGAGAAGGGCGCGGCGCAGCTGCTCTGGCGCGTGATGGCCGAGACGTTCCTGAAGGGCGCCGGACCGTCGCGCCCGATGTTCGCGCCTGCGGGTCTCGGCGCCGCGCTGGTCGAGCCGGCCGTAAGGACACTGATCCGGCACGGCGTGGACCTCCGTCTCAACACGCGCATCAAGGGCATCGAGCGCGCCGACGGCCGGGCGATCGCCATCGCCACGGGCCAGGAGACCGTCGCCATCGGCGCCGAGGACAGCGTGATCATCGCCCTGCCCCCCTCGCGCCTGACGCGCCTGATGCCCGAGATCGATGCGCCGGCCGACGACGCGGCGATCCTGAACGCCCATTTCCGCGTCGCCGACCGCGCCGCGCTGGAGCATGCGGCGCCACTGACGGGCCTTCTCGGCACGCTTGGCCAGTGGATCTTTGTGCGCGAGGATGTCGTCAGCGTCACCGTCTCCGCTGCGCATGAGACGGGCATTCTCGACCTGCCGCGCGGGGAAACCGCAGCACGCCTTTGGCGCGAAGTCGCCGCCGCCCTACGCCTAGAAGGTGAGCCTGTTGCGTCACGAATTATCGTCGAGAAGCGCGCGACCTTCGATCAGTCTCCATCAGGGGTTGCCCGGCGACCCGCACTCGTCACATCGATGGCGAATGTTCATTTGGCTGGAGATGCGACCCAAACGGGTCTTCCCGCGACGATCGAGGGCGCAATGCGCTCCGGTGAAGCCGCAGCCAGCGTCGTGCTCAGCCGCGACGGCAAGTGCGATGCGAAGCGTAGGGTAACGACGGCACGGGCATGACGGCGAGTTCAGACATGAGCTTCGATCCACGCGACAGCGCGGGCACGGAAGCGGTCACGGCATTCAGCGGCGACCCGTCTTTCGGCACCCGACCCGGTGACGGCACCGACGTCGATCGCAACGAGCGCCAGCGCGTGATCGACACCCAGGCCGACCGGCTTTGGGATATGCAGCGCGACGACGGCCACATCGTGTTCGAGCTGGAGGCCGACTGCACGATCCCCGCCGAATACGTGCTGCTGCGCCACTTTCTGGGCGAGGTCGATACCCCGCGCGAGGCCCGCATCGCGGCCTATATCCGTACGGTGCAGAACGCGGACGGCTCGTGGCCGCTGTTCCATAACGGCAGCGGCAACATCTCGGCCACGGTCAAGGGCTACTGGGCGCTGAAGCTGATCGGCGACGACCCGGAGGCGCCGCATATGCGCCGCGCGCGCACCTGGGTGCTGGGCCAGGGCGGGGCCGCCAAGG
>JBCCSW010000305.1:0-5105 GCA_039199465.1 Pseudomonadota bacterium | reverse complement strand
GCGACGACGAAGACGAGGCCCTGGTCGGCCTGCAGACGGCGCTGGTCGATACCGACGCTGCGCAGCGCCTCGGTCCGACCGCGCTCGAAGAAGCGCAGATAGTTGGCGTAGTACACGATGCCGGCGAGGTCGGTGTCCTCGTAGTAGATCCGGATCGCCAGACGATGCGTCATGCGCCCGATCCCGCGTCGCCCAGATGCGCCACGATCAGGCCGGCATGGGCAGGATCCGTGGCCGCGTCGGGCAGGTCAGGATGATAGGCTGCGCGCACCACGTCCTGAACAAAGGGCACGACGACGGCGCGGCCGGTGCCCTCGATCTCCGCCACCGGGCTGGCGCGGGTGAAGGCGTGATCGGACCAGAGCAGCGCCGCGTGCACCGCCTGCGCAAGCGCAACCGCGCGCCAAGACATGCGGGCGAGGTCGTCATCCCATCGCAGCAACGTGATAGAGAGGCGGATCGCGCCAGGCCGCCCGGCATCGTCAGGCTCGAAGCCGAAGATGCGGTACTGGTTGGCGCCCGAGGCTGCCAGGACAGCGGTCAGCCGAGCGATATCCGGGATCAGACGGTCGAGGCCAGGTGCCGCGCGCAACTCGGCCCAGTCGGTGCAGGCGAAGATCATGGTGTTGACGCCCAACTCCGCATCCTCGGCCGCCGTGCCGGCCCCAGACAGCGTGGCGACGGCCTGCACCGCGTCCGTCATGATCTGCGCCGCGTCATCCTCCAGCCCGAAGCACGCCACGACCTGTGGCCGCGCCCAGCGCGCGACGCGATAGCGACCATCCGAGCGCGTGAACAACGCCTCGATCCGGGCGGCATCGGCATGCGGGTCATGATCCGTGCCGTCCTGCATGTGTTTCTCCGCGCATGATCGACCTGCGCCATGTCACAGACAACCGCCCGGCACGGACCAGACGTGCCTCAACTCTCGAACAGGTCGTCCTGGGTGCGCCGGGGTTTTTCCAGGCCAAGATGGCGCCACGCGGTGTCTGTGAGGACGCGGCCGCGCGGCGTGCGGGCGACGAGGCCGGCTTGCATGAGATAGGGCTCGATCACCTCCTCGATCGCGTCGCGGGCCTCTGAGAGGACCGCCGCCATCGTCTCGATACCGACCGGGCCGCCGCCGTAGTGCTCGGCGATCGCGCCCAGATAGCGCCGGTCGGCACCGTCGAGGCCGAGGCCGTCGACCCCCAGCCGGGCCAGCGCGCGGTCGGCCAGAGCCCGGTCGAGCCGGCCGCCCGTCTCGACCAGCGCGAAATCGGCGACGCGGCGCAGCAGGCGGCCGGCGATCCGCGGCGTGCCGCGGGCACGCCGCGCGATCTCGGCCACGCCGCCGTCATGCGCATCAAGCCCCATCAGCCCGGCCGCCCGGGCGACGATCAGGCCAAGCTCGTCGTCGCTGTAGAACTCCAGCCGGGTCGGGATGCCGAAACGGTCGCGCAGCGGCGTGGTCAGCAGCCCCAGCCGCGTCGTCGCTCCGATCAGCGTGAAGGGCTGCAGGTCGATGCGGACGGTGCGGGCGGCCGGCCCCTCGCCGATGACGAGATCCAGCTCGAAATCCTCCATCGCGGGATACAGGATCTCTTCGACGACCGGGCTCAGCCGATGGATCTCGTCAATGAAGAGAACGTCGCGCGCCTCGAGATTAGTCAGCACCGCCGCCAGATCGCCGGGTTTGGCCAACACCGGGCCGGAGGTCATGCGGAAGTTGACCCCCAGCTCGCGCGCCACGATCTGGGCCAGCGTCGTCTTGCCGAGGCCGGGCGGGCCATAGAGCAGCAGGTGGTCCATCGCCTCGCCCCGGCGGCGCGCGGCTTCGATGAACACCTCCAGATTTGCGCGGGCGGCTTTCTGGCCGGTGAAGTCGGAAAGCCGCTCGGGACGGAGCGCGCGGGCGGCGACATCCTCGGACCGCTCGGCATCGTGCAGGATCGGCTCGGGGCTCTGGGCGGCTGGGTTCATGCCCGACCTTGGCCGAGCCGCGCCGCCTCGTCCAGGGACCGTAGCGCCGCCTTGATCAGCGTGGCGGTGTCGGCCGGCCGATCCGCTGCGACGCCGACCAGGGCGGCATGGGCCGCGCCACGGTCATAACCGAGATTGACGAGCGCCGAGAGCGCATCGAAGAGGGCGTTGGCATCGCCATCCGGCAGGTCGGCGGCAGCGACGTCGCTGGGTTGTGCGGGCTCGAGCGGCGCATCGGTGGGCGGTATCGCGGCACCGTTCGGCCGGGCCGCGCGAACCAGCATGTCGGGCGCCTTGCCCTTCAGCTCGTTCACGACGCGCTGCGCAAGCTTCGGCCCGACGCCCGGCGCCTGCTTCACCGCTCCAGCGTCCTGCAGCGCCAGCGCGCGGCCGATGCCCTCGGTCCCCAACGTGCCGAGGATGGCGAGCGAGACCCGCGCGCCGACGCCCTGAACCGAGGTGAGCAGGCGGTGCCATTCCCGCTCGACCGGCGTCGCGAAGCCGAAGAGCTGCATCAGGTCCTCGCGCACGACGAGATCGGTGTAGAGCACCGCGCGCTGTCCCGGGCCGAGCCGCGCCAGCGTCGTCGTCGCGCAGTGGACCACATAGCCGACACCGCCGACGTCGAGCAGCACATGATCCTCGGCGACATAGTCGACCTCGCCTGACAGACGACCGATCATCGCGCCGCCGCGAGGGCGTTCGCGAGCCGCTGCCCCGCGCCCGCACTCCAGGCATGACAGATGGCGACGGCCAGCGCGTCGGCGGCATCGGCGCCCGCGATCGAAGCGCCCGGCAGCAGGCGTGCCACCATATGGCCGATCTGGTCCTTCTGCGCGTGGCCGACGCCCACGACCGCCTTCTTGACGGCGTTCGGCGCATACTCAGCCACCGCAATGCCCGCCTGGGCGGGCGCAAGCATTGCCATCGCACGGGCCTGTCCCAGCTTCAGCGTGCCGGCCGCATCTTTGTTCACGAAGGTATGCTCGACCGCCGCCACGTCGGGTCGCTGCTCGGTCACGACCACAGCCAGGGCGGCATGCAGGCGGCAGAGCCGCTCGGCCAATGTGCCAGTGCCGGAGGTGCAGACCCCGTTCGCCACATGTACCAGCCGGCTGCCGCGCAGACTCACGACGCCCCAACCGGTTCGTTGCAGTCCCGGATCGAACCCGATGACGCGCATCGCGCCGCCCCTCGTCTTTATTTCTTGTTCAGTCAGCTAGCACGAAACAGGAACGACAGGAAAGCGGACATGGCAGCAATGCGGCGCTTTTGTCGCTTTCAGTCTACTGATCGACGTTTTGGCAGTCTTACTGAGTGAGTGCAGAAAATGCATAGCGCCCATGCAGTTACGGCATTTGTCGCGCCGCCCTGAACTGCCCATTTCTTGAGCAGCCCGGTAGAACCGAGTGAAACCCACAGATTAGGAGAGCGACCATGGACGCCCGTCACGTCTCGCCCGAGCTCCCGCTCGGTGCAATCACGATCCACCGTATCGTAAGCGCCTTTTCAGCCCTTCGTGACCGCTTGGCCGAGCGGATCAGCCGTCAGCGGACGCTGCGCACGCTCAATGCGCTCGACGACCGCCAGCTGGACGACATCGGGCTGACACGCGCAGATATCGACATGGCCCTGAACAAGGGCTTCTGAACGGCCTGACCGATCAGACCTGGGCGCCCCCTTTCACGGGGGCGCTCATGTTGCGGGGCGCTTAGACGCGCCGCAGCAGCAGCGCGCTCCACTCACCGATGCGCCGTTCCGACACCCTCGCGAAGCCGAAGGCCGCGAAGCTCGCCATGACGGTGGGCGCCTGGCTCCTCAGCAGACCCGACAAAACGGCATAGCCGCCCGGTACGAGGTGGCGGGCGATGTCCGGTGCCATGCGCCTCAGCGGCGCCGCCAGAATGTTCGCCAGAACCAGATCATAGGGCGCCTCGCGCCGCACGATCGGGTGGCGAAAGCCCGACGCCTGCATCACCTGCACAAGGCCCGAGACGCCGTTGACCGCGACGTTCGCCCGCGTCGTCGACACCGCCACCGGGTCGATATCGCCCGCGACGACGCGCGCGCGCCAGATCTTGGCGGCGGCGATCGCCAACACGCCAGTGCCCGAGCCGATATCGATCGCGCGCCGTGGCCGCCGGCCGGCGGGCCAACCCCGCCGCGCCAGATGGTCGAGTAGCCACAGGCACCCCTGGGTCGAGGCATGATGACCGGTACCGAAGGCCATCGCCGCCTCGATAACCAGCGAGACGCGGTGGCCCGGCACGGTGTCGATGTCATGCGCGCCATGTACGGTGAAGCGGCCAGCGTGGATCGGGTGCAGCTCGCGCTGGACCTTGGCGACCCAATCCCGGTCGTTGAGTTTCGAGACGGCGAAGGGCCGCGCCTCGTGCAGCGCCGCCAGGATCGCCAGCGCGACCTCGTCGGGCTTCTCGGTGAAGTAGCCGCCGACCTCCCAGCGCCCGCTGTCGTCCTCGATCTCGAAACACCCGATGCCGGTCGGCGACGGGCTGAGGAGCGCCTCCATCTGCGCGGCGAGGGCCTGGGCCGCCGTTTCTTCCGACAGAGTTGTCAACGCAGTCCAGGTCGACATGCCGATATCCGATCAAGAGCCGTGCCGCGCCAAGGCGGGAAAGGCCGACAGCGCCGGGTTTTATGACGGCTGTTGGGGCGGTGCCGCCCGCCGCGCAAGGGTGGCGGGCACGCCGGTCAGGGCCCGCCTGGCCTCAGGCGCCGGCGCCGAAATCCATGCCGCTTGGGCACGACACGCCGGTGCCGCCGATGCCGCAGTAACCGCCCGGGTTCTTGGCGAGGTACTGCTGATGATAGTCCTCGGCATAGTAGATCGGCCCTGCGGGGGCGATCTCGGTCGTGATCGCGCCGTAACCGCTGCCTGTCAGCTGTGTCTGGAACGTCGCCTCGGTCGCCTCGGCAGCGGCGGCTTGCGCCTCGGTCGTCGTGTAGATCGCCGAGCGGTATTGCGTGCCGACATCGTTGCCCTGCCGCATACCCTGCGTCGGGTCATGCCCTTCCCAGAAGAGCTTGAGCAGCGCCTCGTAGGTGATGACCGCGGGGTCATAGACGACGCCCACGATCTCGGTATGGCCGGTGCGACCCGAGCAGACCTCGCGATAGGTCGG
>JBCCSW010000304.1:0-5110 GCA_039199465.1 Pseudomonadota bacterium | reverse complement strand
GTGCGCCGCCAGCCCGGGTCGTGACGACTGCATGTCAGCCGATGGCCTTCAGCAGCGCCTCGCCAAGGCCGGCTGGGCTGTCGGCGACCACGATGCCATTGGCCTCCATCGCCGCGATCTTGTCATCGGCACCGCCCTTACCGCCCGCGATGATCGCGCCCGCGTGGCCCATGCGCCGGCCCGGCGGCGCGGTGCGCCCGGCGATGAAGCCCGCCACCGGCTTGGCGCGCCCGGCCTTGCGCTCCTGCCCGATGAAATCCGCCGCCTGCTCCTCGGCCGAGCCGCCGATCTCGCCAATCATGATGATCGCGTCCGTCTCGGGATCGCCGAGCAAGAGTTCCAGCGCATCGATATGCTCCATGCCCTTTATCGGATCGCCGCCGATGCCGATGCAGGTGCTCTGGCCAAGGCCCGCCGCCGTGGTCTGCGCCACCGCCTCATAGGTCAGCGTGCCCGAGCGGCTGACGATGCCGATGCGCCCGCGCTGGTGGATGTGTCCCGGCATGATGCCGATCTTGCAGGCTTCGGGCGTAATGATGCCGGGGCAGTTGGGACCGATCCGCCGGCTTTTCGAGGTCTCGAGCGCACGCTTCACCGCCATCATGTCGACCACCGGAATGCCCTCGGTGATGCAGACGATCAGCTCGACCTCGGCGTCCATCGCTTCCAGGATCGCATCGGCCGCGAAGGGCGGGGGAACATAGATCACGCTGGCATTGGCGCCGGTCTTCGCAACCGCGTCGCCGACCGTGTCGAAGACGGGCAGGCCCAGATGAGTGCCGCCGCCCTTTCCGGGCGTCACGCCGCCGACCATCTGCGTGCCATAGGCGATCGCCTGCTCGCTATGGAAAGTGCCTTGGCTGCCGGTGAAGCCCTGGCAGATCACCTTGGTGTTTTCATCGACGAGTACGGCCATCGTCCGCTCCTCCACTGTCCCGTTTCGCCGCCCGTTGTCCCGTTGCCCGGGCTGGGGTCGGCTGTCGTGTCGCCGTCCCGGATCGAGAAGGCGAGGTGTCCTCAGCGCCCGAACGGCGCCTTTCTTGCCCGGCCCGTCCGTGGATCCGGCATCGCCCGGCGCAGGATCGCGAGCGCCAGGCAACCGAGCGAGCCGCCAAGCATCATGACGACCGCCGCCCAGGCGCCCAGCAGCAGAAACGGCCAGGCCGGCCCGCCCAAGCTCGCCGCCAGCCAGGCCAGCAGGCATTGTGTCGACAGCGCAGGGACCATCGTTGCGACGACCGCGGCACGCAGCGGCGTCTCGCGCGCCGCGATGCCGTACATCACCGTCATCATCGCCATCAGCGCGACCGCGCCGACGGCAGGCGCCCAGATGGGCCCCGGCAAGGCCGCGAGGCTGGCGGAGATGGTCATACGCACGCTCCCTGACGCGTTCGGTGCCGATGCCGACGAGCGTAGCCGGTTGTCGGCGCGACGGCGACGGCGTCGTTCAGCCCTTCACCGCCTTGACGATCTTGGCGGCCGCGTCGGCAAGGTTGTCGGCCGCGATCACGTCCAGGCCGGAGGAATTGATGATGTCCTTGCCGAGATCGACATTGGTGCCTTCCAGCCGGACTACCAGCGGCACCTTCAGACCGACCTCCTTGACGGCGGCGATGACGCCCTCGGCGATCACGTCGCAGCGCATGATGCCGCCGAAGATGTTGACCAGGATACCCTTCACGTTCGGGTCCGAGGTGATGATCTTGAACGCCTCGGTCACCCGCTCCTTGGTGGCGCCGCCGCCCACATCCAGGAAGTTTGCGGGCTCGGAACCGTAGAGCTTTATGATGTCCATCGTCGCCATGGCGAGGCCCGCACCGTTCACCATGCAGCCGATCTCGCCATCCAGCGCGATGTAGTTGAGGTCGTATTTCGACGCCTCGAGCTCCTTCGGGTCTTCCTCGGTCTCGTCGCGCATCGCCGCCACGTCCTTCTGGCGGTAGAGCGCGTTGCTGTCGAAGTTCATCTTCGCGTCCAGACAGACGAGACGCCCCTGCTCGGTCAGGATGAGCGGGTTGATCTCGATCAGCGAGGCGTCCTTCTCCGTGAAGAGCTTGTAGAGCGTCGCGATCAGCTTGATGCAGTCCTTCGCCGCCTGGCCCTCCAGGCCGAGCGCTTTGGCAACCTTGCGACCATGATAGGGCATCACGCCTGTCGCCGGGTCGACCGAGAAGGTGACGATCTTCTCGGGCGTTGGTGCCGCGACCTCCTCGATAACAATGCCGCCCACCGACGATGCGATGAACGAGATGAAGGACGTCACACGGTCAACCAGCAGCGAAAGGTAGAATTCCTTCGCGATGGCGGCGCCTTCCTCAAGGTAGATGCGATTGACCTGCTTGCCGGCGGGCCCGCTCTGATGCGTGACCAGGGTGCGGCCCATCATCTGCTCGATGAAGGCGATCGCCTCGTCCTCGGCCTTGGCGATGCGCACGCCGCCCTTCTCGCCGGCATCGGCCTCCTTGAACTTTCCCTTGCCGCGACCGCCGGCGTGGATCTGCGCCTTCACGACCCAGACCGGACCGCCGAGTTCCTCCACCGCCTTGGCGGCGTTCGCCACGTCGGTGACGGCGATCCCGCGACTGACCGGGGCGCCATAGGACTTCAGGATTTCCTTGGCCTGGTATTCGTGGATGTTCATGGGGGAAGTCCTCGTCCTATGCGTCGGCGCGATGCCTGCGTCGTCTGTGGCGCACCGCCCGGGCGGTGCGGGCAGGTGAGGGTGCGCCGGACCCGGATGCGGGCCCGCGGGAGATCGGGTCCGCCGCTCCAAGCGACCCCGTGGTATACCAGCGTCTAGTCCAAGGACTGTCGGCACGGCAAGCCCGATGGGCACGTGACGCCGGATTGTCGCCCTATGCAAGTACGTTCCAGTTTCTGGCGGCCGGGACTTCCGTCGTAGCGGCCTCAGCCCGCAGACCGCGCCGGCACATCATCCATGCCGAGCGGGGCACTGTCAGTGCGCTCGCCAGGGCTGTCGAACCGCCTGCCGCCACCCGAACAACGAACTCCGCGGTACAAGACGAGCCAGGAGCAATGATGCCTGGAGTTTGCAGCATCGTCTTCCAGACCATTGGATCGCTTTTGAGAACCGAATAAACGATGATCTCAATTTCATCGGAAACTTTATGAAGTAAATTCTTATACTCTCAAGCATAATCACCCCCCAAGAAGAGATCTAGATCTATTTCTCATAATATCACATACCATAAAAATAAAAATTTTCTATTGTAAAGATCTTGAAGAGACTGATGCAAGTTTATTTGAATTCTTTTAGAGTCAATATTGGGAAAAAGATCAAAACTAAAAGTGCACCACCAATACTCAGTCAATTCACACAAAAGAAGTCTCAACTTTGCAAATCTCAATTCTGAAGCAATTTGCCCAAAGCAATCGATCAATTTGTCGACGGTAGTCCGCGCGCATTGAAGGCCCGTAGGGGCCAGGGCGAAATCCTAAGACGATCAAGGCCGGCGTCAGGTGCCAACCTCGATCACCACACGTGCAGCGCGCCTACCCCCCCAGTGTCGCGTCGATGCCCTTGCAGGCCTCCACCAAGCCCTCGACGGCGGCGACCGACTTGTCGAGCATCGCCTGCTCGTCCTTGTTCAGCTCGATCTCGACGATCTTCTCGATGCCCGCGGCGCCGATCACCGTCGGCACGCCGACATAGAGACCCTTCAGACCGTAGGCGCCGTCGACCCAGGCAGCCGCCGGCAGCACGCGGCGCTGGTCCTTGAGATAGGCCTCAGCCATCTGGATCGCCGAGGCGGCCGGTGCGTAGAACGCCGAACCGGTCTTCAGAAGCCCCACGATCTCGGCCCCGCCGTCGCGGGTACGCTGCACGATCGCGTCGATCCGCTCCTGCGTCGACCAGCCCATGGTCACCAGATCCGGCAGCGGGATGCCCGCGACCGTCGAATAGCGCGTCAGAGGCACCATCGTGTCGCCGTGCCCGCCGAGGACGAAGGCGGAGACGTCTTTGACCGAGACCTGGAACTCCTCGGCCAGGAAATGGCGGAAACGGGCGCTGTCCAGCACGCCCGCCATGCCGACGACCTTCTCGCGCGGCATGCCCGAGAACTCGCGCAGCGCCCAGACCATCGCGTCCAGCGGGTTGGTGATGCAGATCACGAAGGCGTTCGGCGCGTGCTTGGCGATGCCCTCGCCCACAGCCTTCATGACCTTCAGATTGATGCCGAGCAGGTCGTCGCGGCTCATCCCCGGCTTGCGCGGCACGCCGGCCGTGACAATGCAGACATCCGAGCCCGCGATGTCGGCATAGTCGTTGGTGCCCTTCAGCACGCTGTCGAAGCCATCGACCGGGGCGCTCTCGGCGATGTCCAGCGCCTTGCCCTGCGGCGTGCCCTCGGCGATGTCGAACAGCACGACGTCGCCAAGTTCCTTCAGGCCCACTAGATGCGCCAGAGTGCCGCCAATCTGCCCGGCGCCGATCAGCGCGATCTTCGCTCTCGCCATGATGTCCTCCGATGAAGCGGCGTGCTTCCCGACCGGGTCGCCGCGTCGACCGCGCCACGGCGACGGTCGTTAGGGATCGCTACAGCGCCGCAGGCACGCGACGACAAAGGGGCGGCGCGGGGCCAGAGACGCTGCGTGCCGCACCCACGTCGCACTGCATCATCCGGGATCAATGCGCAAGCTTATCCCGCAGCGCGGCAGATCATCCCTTAGCGTCACGTCGAGACGACAGCGCAAGCGTCAGTCTCGCTTGCCTCTATGATGCATTGCAGCATATTAATGGTGCGTTGCAGCATGGATCGATTGCCATGGATGATGCCTCGCCCGCGCCGATCCCGGCCCGTCCGCGCCGCTCGGCACTCTACCTGCCGGCCTCGAAAGCGCGCGCATTGGAGAAGGCCCGTACGCTGGCCGCCGACGTCCTGATCTTCGATCTCGAGGATGCCGTGGCCCCGGACGAGAAGGAAAGCGCCCGCAGCGCTCTCGCCTCAGCGATCGCCGAGGGCGGCTATGCACCGCGAGAGACGGTGATCCGCGTCAACGGTCAGGATACTCCCTGGTGCGACGGCGATCTGGCGATGGTCGCGTCCTCGGCCGCCGATGCCGTCCTGCTGCCTAAGATCGAGAGCAG
>JBCCSW010000303.1:0-5124 GCA_039199465.1 Pseudomonadota bacterium | reverse complement strand
CAAGCGGCCTGCCAGCCGCCTGCACATAGTAGCGCGGGACGCTGTCGCCAAAACCTAGCTTATTGATTTCGTTGATCGGAAGCGGTGTCTCACGCTTCATGATATAGTTGGCTAGGAAGAGGCGCATCCAGGTGTTGCCCGATTTCGGGTAGGAGGCGAGCCAGACGATCGTTCGTGGCGCCATCGGCCGGTGCTCCTCGTCCTGAGGGGCGCGTTTGCGCTATCGGATTTACCCGTGATCGGCAAGACGATGGGACGCCCGATGCAGGCGCTGTCATCCGGGGCGGCGACGCCGTCAGAAATCGATCTCGACACCCGAACCGATGACGAAGCCCTGGACGTCTCGGTCGGCCGTCAGGGAGTCCAGATCTGTCCGATTGTCATCCGCGACGTAGGAGCCGAAGGCGCCGACATCGACACCGTCGGCGAGCTTGTAGTTGAACCCCAAGGTCACCTGGTCGCGACGTTCGGCACCGAATTCGGTGGTCAGGTCGGGGGCGATGGCATCTCGCGCGTTCAATTGGTTACGCGAATAGGACAGCGACAGCCCCCATGGCCCGTCCTGGTAGCCGACGCCGACATCCCAGGCTGTTGCATCGGCGACGCTGCTCGTGTCCTCGGCGAGTGACAGATCACTGTCCAGAAAACCACCGAGCGTGAAGCGGCCGATCGCGACACTGGCACCGAAGCCGAGGGTGTTCTGCGACGACGGCGCGGTTTCACCAAGGCGGAGCGGAGCACTCTCCCGTGTCGCGAGGCCCATCGTGCTCTGCATGGTCAGTTCAACATCGTCGAACGCTCGGCCGTAGCTAACGCCAATATCCAGCGTCTCGCTGCCAGGCGCGAAAGGCGTCGCGGTATCGGTAATGGTAATCCCGACGCGCAGATCGCCATGGCGCGGTGTGAAGCCGGTGATGTCACCGACGGACACCGAGGTTTCTTCACCCGTGTCCGGCACGAACATCGAGATGCCGCGGCTGCGCCATGACGGGTCACGTTCGCGCGGCAGGACGGTGGAAGACTGCGCGCTGAAGCCGCCACCCTCCGTCGCGGGCACGATCGTCTGCGCATCCGCCGACACGGACATCGCAGCCGTGGCGAACACAGTGACGACCAGTGCTGGCAGACCGTTGCGCATCGCACCCCTCATGGTGCGACCTAGATAGTCGAAAAATGTGTCTTAAAAAGTGAATGAGGAGGACGAACCGCCCTCCTCACTGCTTTTCCATCCCGAAGTGTGGGATCAGAAGCTCAGATCGACACCGGTACCGATGAAGAAACCGTCGGCTTCGGCGACATCGTTCTCATAGTCGGCGTAGCCGCCCTCAACCACCAGGACGACGCCCTGGGCCAGGGTGTAGGTGCCCGAGATGTTGATGAGGTTGATCTCCTCATCGTAGCCCGGGAGGTCGACCGAACCGCCGATGTCCTCTTCGGACTCGACGAAGGTGTCTGCAATCGGCGTACCCTCGCCGTCGACGACGGGCGACAGAACGGTTTCGCTCCCGAGGATCCCCAGCGAGACAAAGCCTTCCGGCACGCTGGTCTCACCGCGGAAGAAGGCGGCCGACACGGCAAACGGGCCTGTCTCGTAGGATACGCCGACGTCCCAACCGCGACCGTCGACATCGCCGATCACGTCAAGGTCGTTACCTTCACCCCACGAACCACCGACGGTGAAGCCAGCAAAGCCGACATTGACGCCGAAGCCGTAAATCTCGGGATCTTCATCGCCCGCCTGCTGCGCCTGCGCGAAGCTGTAGAAACCCGACACGGCAACGTCGAACCCGCCGAAGTTCTGAACGAAGTTGGCACCGAAGCTCACCGAGTGCGCAATATCGTCATCGTTCAGGTCGTTCAGCAGCGACTCGTCCTGACCGCCGTCCGGCGTACGGAAGTACGAAACACCGAGCTGCACACCAGCCAAGCGCGGCGTGAAGTAGGTGATGCCGGTTGCGTCGCTCTGGAAAGTCTCGTTGAGCGAGGTCAGCAGGAAAGAGCCGCCAGTATAGCCGGGCGTCAGGTCGTAGCGGATGAATTCCGACATCGTGCCCGAGTTGGCGGCGATGATGCCGACGTCGGGGGCGACGAAGGCCATGCGCTCACCGGCGGCGTCTTCGTTGCCGAGGACGATCTCACCGAAGGCACCTTCGATGAACACTTCGTTCTCGTCGGTGTTGTTGGTGGTCGTCGTCTCGAGCTCAAGCTCCGCCTGGGCACCGAACTGCAGACCGTTGTCCAGCGTAATGCTGGCGGTCAACGTCGCCTCCATGTCGCGGTGCAGACCAACACCATCGACGTCGGGGTCGGTCAGGTCGAGATCGAGACCGCCGAACGTCACGCCCTCTGCCGTCGGATCGAAACCGAGGAGCGACGTCAAGTCCGCCAGATCGTCGGAGTCGAGGCCTTCGAAGTCGATGTCGCCATTCACGATCGAAGCGAAGTCGCTGTCGACCTCGATGTCGGTGGTGCCGTATGCGAGCTCCATCTCGGCGTAGCCGCCGATCCTGACTTCCCACTCGGCTGCAGTTGCCGGGGCGGCAACAGCGACAAGCGCGATGGCGCTAGTGCTTAGCAGAGCCTTTTTCATTGTGTCCCTCACAGCGTCTACACAGAGGATTTCGTTGGCCAACCGCATTACGAGGTCTAGCCGCAAGGCGGTCGCCTCCCCGCCCGTATCGCCGCTGCCCGTTGGGGTTTCAACGCTTGGCCGAAAGTGTGGCACTGCTTCGGTCGCGTCGATGCATTTTCGCAACAAGACTTTTGCTGCAATCCTCTCTGCATCAGCGGTTTGCACACCTGATCTCAGACCTGTCGAAGGGCGCTCGTCTCGCCCCCTTTGGCCGGCCGCGGGGTTGCTGGGACAGATGAAAATGATAAAGCCGCTAAGTGGGCACGACATATGGCCTGCGGGAGGATGCAGCATGCGTGTGATGATGATCGCCGTCGGTAGCCTGTGCATCGGCTTGATGGGCTGCTCGAGCAACTTGGCGCCGAGGGAGGACCCCGTCGATCAGCGGACCGTTGGTCGGTCGCCGGAACGTCTTCGCGAACAGCGTCGAGACTCGGTCTTCGGCGAGGGTGGCGTCTCGTTCCGGAATGGCAGCGTGCAGCTCGGCGGCAGCAGCTTGTTTGGAAGCGACGACGACGATGGCGAGCGACTGCCGGTCAATCGCTTCCTGTGGCAGGCGTCGCTGGAAACCCTTTCTTTCCTGCCGCTTGCCTCGACCGATCCGTTCAGCGGCGTGATCGCCACCGACTGGGGGGCCGCGCAGAACGCGCCAGGCGAGCGCTTCAAGGTGACGGCCTATCTGGTCTCGGGCTCGCTGTCTGCGTCGTCGCTGCGCGTGGCGGTGTTCCGCGAGGTTCGAGGGGACGAGGGCGCCTGGCTGCCGGCGACCGTCGACCCGGACACGCCGCGCGAAATCGAGGACGCGATCCTCTCACGGGCACGCCAGATCCGCATGGCCGAGAACGGCATCGAGAACACCGGCTGAGGCGCGCGATACGCGATCGCCGCTTCACGCCCTGACAGACCGGAGAGCGCGGATGGCGCGATACAACGCCGCCGAGGTCGAACCCAAGTGGCAGGCGATCTGGGCCGAGCAGGGCAGCTTCGCGACGGAGACGGACAGCGCCCGCGAGAAGTACTACGTGCTTGAGATGTTCCCGTATCCTTCGGGCCGCATCCACATGGGGCATGTGCGCAACTACACGATGGGCGATGTGATCGCTCGCTACAAGCGCGCCTCGGGCTTCAACGTGTTGCACCCGATGGGCTGGGACGCGTTCGGCATGCCCGCCGAGAACGCTGCGATGGACCGGAAGGTGCATCCCGGCAAGTGGACCTACGAGAACATCGACACCATGCGCGGCCAGCTGAAGCGCATGGGTCTGTCGCTTGATTGGGGGCGCGAGTTCGCAACCTGCGATCCCGAGTACTATGCGCAGCAGCAGGCGTTGTTCCTCGATTTTCTCGAGGCCGGCTTCGTCTATCGCCGCGAGTCGGTCGTGAACTGGGATCCGGTCGATATGACCGTGCTCGCAAACGAGCAGGTGATCGACGGGTGTGGATGGCGCTCGGGCGCGCCGGTTGAGCGACGGGCGCTGACCCAGTGGTTCTTTCGCATCTCGGACATGGCGGACGAACTGCTGAGCGCAATCGACGGTCTGCAGAGCTGGCCCGAGAAGGTGCGCCTGATGCAGGCGAACTGGATCGGCAAGTCACGCGGCCTGCAATTCGCGTTCGAGACCGTCGGCGCGCCAACCGGGTACGAGCGCCTGGAGGTCTACACCACCCGGCCCGATACGCTTCGCGGTGCGTCCTTCGCCGCCATCTCCTGCGATCATCCGCTGGCCATGGCGCTTGAGGAGAGCGTCGAGGGCCTCGCGGCCTTCAGTGCCGAGTGTCGGCGCATGGGCACGTCGGAAGAGGAGCTTGAGAAGGCCGACAAACGTGGCTTCGACACGGGCATCCGCGTGAAGCACCCGCTTGTCGAGGGCGAGACGCTACCGGTCTATGTCGCCAACTTCATCCTGATGGACTACGGCACCGGCGCGATCTTCGGCTGCCCGTCGCATGATCAGCGCGACCTGGACTTCGCGCGGAAATACGGCCTGGCGGTGATCGACACCTATCACCCCAAGGGCATCGAAGGCTTCGCCGAAAGCCCCGAGGGCGGCCACGTCGATGCCTATGTCCCGAGCAAGACCGACATCGTGCGGTATGTCAGACCCATCGAGGGCGCGCATCGTGACATGACCGGCGAACAGGCCATCGACGAGGCCATCGCCTGGGCCGAACGCACAGGGGTGGGCGAGGGCGTCACAAAGTTCCGTCTGCGCGACTGGGGTGTGAGCCGCCAGCGCTACTGGGGCTGCCCGATACCGATCATCCATTGCGACAGCTGCGGCGTCGTTCCAGTGCCGAAAGAGGTCCTGCCGGTACGCCTGCCCGAGGATGTCGACTTCGAGACGCCGGGAAATCCGCTGGACCGTCACCCGAATTGGGCGCAGGTGCCCTGTCCGCGCTGTGGCGATGCCGCCCGGCGCGAGACCGACACGATGGACACCTTCGTCGACTCGTCCTGGTACTATGCCCGCTTCACCGCGCCCCGGGCTGCT
>JBCCSW010000302.1:0-5134 GCA_039199465.1 Pseudomonadota bacterium | reverse complement strand
TCCTCGGCAGCGGGCTGTTCGACATGGGCGGGCTTGAAGCGGCAGGCGTCCGGACGGCGCTCGCCACGGATATTGGCGGCGGCACCAGCTATTCGATGCTGCGCACGCTGGACGAGGGCTACAAGGTGCTGCAGCTGCAGCGACAGCGCATGGACCCGCTGACGGCCTTCTGGCGGATAACCCTCGGCAATGCTGCGGCGCTGGGTCTCGAAGATCGGATCGGCACGCTCGCCATCGGTAGCGAGGCCGACCTGGTGGTGTTGAACCCCGCCGCGACGCCCGCGATGGCGCTTCGCCACGAGACGGTGCGGATGCTCAGCGACGAGCTGTTCCTGCTGCAGACCATGGGCGACGACCGCGCCGTCAGCGCCGTCTATGTGGCGGGCAAGCGCACCGCCGAGACCGAGGACGGCCCCACCGGTGCCCAGGCCGACCGCGTCGAGGCGATCTGAATGCTTGGTTTATACCGCAGCGCATCATTAGAGTGCCGGAAACGAGACAGGGAGTACACCATGCTTCGCGCAACCTTCGTGGCAGCCGCTGTCTGCCTTTTTGCCTTTGGCGCCCAGGCCCAGACGGCCATGCCCTTTGCGCTGGACTGGAAGTTCGAGGGGCCGGCCGCACCCTATACCGTGGCCGTCGACGAGGGCTTCTTCGCCGAGGCCGGTCTGGACGTCACGATCGAGGAGGGGGCGGGATCGCTCGCCGCCATTCCGAAGGTGGCGACCGGCGCCTTCCCGGTCGGTTTCGCCGATATCAACTCGCTGATGCGCTTTCTCGACCAGAACCCGGGCGCGCCGGTCGCGGCCGTGATGATGGTCTATGACAAGCCGCCCTTCGCCGTGGTCGGGCGCAAATCGCAGGGCGTCGCCGCACCGGCCGATCTGGAGGGCCGGACGCTCGGCGCACCGCCGCCCGACGGCGCCTGGGCGCAGTTCCCGATCTTCGCCGCCGAGAACGGGCTCGACACCGACGCGATCACGGTCGAACCGGTTGGCTTCCCGACGCGCGAGCCGATGCTGGCGCAGGGCGAGGTGGACGCCGTCACCGGTTTCTCGTTCTCGTCCACGCTCAACCTGATCCGCCTCGGCGTGCCGGAGGACGACATCTCGGTCATCCTGATGGCCGACCATGGCGTGCAGCTCTACGGCAACGCGATCATCGTCAACACGGACTTCGCCGAGGCGAACCCCGAGGCGGTAACCGGCTTCCTGACCGGCATCGCCAAGGGCTGGAAGCGCGCGATCGAGGCGCCCGACGTCGCGATCGCCTCGCTTCTGAAGCGTAACCCGGCGGCCGATGCCGATCTGGAGGAGCGGCGCCTGCAGCTTGCCGTCGATGCCAATGTGCTGACCGACTATGTGCGCGAGAACGGGATCGGCGGGATCGATGCGGATCGTTTCGCCGCGGCCATCGAGCAGACCAAGACGGTCTACGAGTTCCAGAACGCACCCGACCCTGCGGTGATTTTCGACGCCAGCTACCTGCCTGGCGACGACGTGCGCACGCTCGACTGAGGCCGGCGGCGCCGGGGCCCGACCTCGGCGCCGCCGGCCAGTCAGAGCATGCCCAGTCAGAGCATGCCCAGTCAGAGCATGCCCAGTCAGAGCATGCCCAGTCAGAGCAGGCCCAGTCAGAGCAGGCCCAGTCAGAGCAGGCCCAGTCTGCAGTCTCGGCCCGCAGCGCCCGCCAGCCCGCAGCCCCAGCCCGCAGCCCCAAACCGCAGCCCCAGCCCGCAGCCCCAGCCCGCAGCCAATGTCGCAGCTCGACATCCGCAACGTCCGCCATGCCTATGCCACCAAGTCCGGGCCGCTGCCCGTTCTGGACGGGCTAGAGCTGTCGGTGGGCGAGGGCGAGTTCTGCGCCGTGGTCGGCCCATCGGGGTGCGGGAAGTCAACGCTGACGCGATTGGTCGCGGGCCTGATGCGCCCCGATCAGGGCGAGGTCTGGTTGCATGGCAGCCGTGTAACCTCGCCGCGAAAGACAGTGGGCATGGCCTTCCAGAACCCGGTCCTGCTGGAGTGGCGCACCATCCTGGACAACGTGATCCTGCCGCTGGAGATCGTGGCGCCGACGATGCCCCGGCGCGACCGCGTGGCCCGTGCCGAGGACCTGCTCGCCATGGTCGGGCTTGAGGGGTTCGAGGCCAAGCGCCCGTCCGAGCTGTCGGGGGGCATGCGCCAGCGCGCCTCGCTCTGCCGCGCCATCGTGCACAAGCCCGACGTGCTGATCATGGACGAGCCGTTTGGCGCGCTCGACGCGTTCACGCGCGAGGATCTTTGGCAGACCATGCGCGCACTGCGTGCGGCCGAGCCGTTCACCGCGCTCTTGATCACCCATGACCTGCGCGAGAGCGTGTTCCTCGGCGATCAGGTGGTGGTGCTGTCGGGCCGACCGGCGCGGACGCAGCATGTGCTGCATGTCGATCTGCCTGCCGACCGAACGCTCGACATCCTGTTCACCCCGGCGGTCGCCGAGATGCTCCACACGCTGCGTGACCAGATCAAGATCGCCCAGGGGCGCGATCCCGAAACCTCGGCCGAGGGGCGGGGCTGATGGCGCGCCTGCAGCAGGTCGGCGTGCCGATCCTCGCCATCGCGATCTTCACCGCGCTATGGGAGCTGCTGGTCTGGGCCAATGGCTGGCCCGATTTCGTCATGGCCTCGCCCAGCGATCTTCCGGCGGCTTTCGCGCGCTTCTCGGGCCTGTTCCTGTCGGGCGCGTGGGAGACGCTGTGGCGCACTGTGGCGGGGCTGATGATCGCGGTGGTGGCCGGACTCGCGCTCGGCATGGTCATGGGGTTCTCGAAGATCGCGCGCGACGGGCTCTATCCGCTGCTGGTCGGCTTCAACGCGATCCCAAAGGCGACGCTGGTGCCGGTGCTGGCGCTTTTGTTCATAGGCCAGCACGACTTCAACACCGTCATGATGGCCTTCCTGATCTCGTTCTTCCCGATCGCCGTCTCGGTTGCGGTGGGCCTTTCGACGCTGGAGCCCGAGTATCGCGACATCCTGCGTGCGCTCGGCGCCTCGAAGCTCACGATCTTCTGGAAGATCGCGCTGCCGAAGACGTTGCCCGAGTTCTTCGGCGCACTGAAGGTCTCGGTCACACTGGCTTTCATTGGGACAAACCTGGTCGAGATTGTCTCGCCCCATGGTCGCGGCCTCGGCGCGCTGTTCCTGTCGGGTCAGACGAATTCGAACTATCCGCTGATGTTCGCGGTGCTGATCGCGCTCGCAATCCTCGGCATCGCGCTGTTCTACGCGGTCGTCCTGCTGGAGCGCATTTTCGCCGGTTGGGCCGAGCGATAGCCGAGAGCGCTTTGCGCCAAAAAAGAAAGGACGACCGCCAGCGCGGTCGTCCTCTCATTCGGTTATGTCGTCCGTTCAGCCGCCGAAATCGTCCAGCATGATGTCTTCGCGGTCGACGCCCAGATCCAACAGCATCTTGATCACCGACTGGTTCATGATCGGCGGGCCGCACATGTAGTATTCGCAGTCCTCCGGCGCCGGGTGATCCTTCAGATACTGCTCGTACAGCACGTTGTGGATGAAGCCGGTATAGCCGGTCCACTCGTCCTCGGGCAGGGCGTCAGACAGGGCCACGTGCCAATCGAAGTTCGAGTTCTCCTTGGCGAGGCTGTCGAAATCTTCGACGAAGAACATCTCGCGCTTCGACCGGGCGCCGTACCAGAAGCTGATCTTGCGCTTCGAGTGCAGGCGCTTCAGCTGGTCGAAGATGTGGCTCCGCATGGGCGCCATGCCGGCACCGCCGCCGATGAACACCATCTCCTTCTCGGTCTCGCGGGCGAAGAACTCGCCGAACGGGCCCGAGATGATGACCTCGTCACCGGGCTTCAAGTTGAAGATGAAGGACGACATCTTGCCCGGCGGGATGCCGTCGCTGCCCGGCGGCGGCGAGGCCACGCGCACATTCAGCATGATCATGCCGCGCTCTTCCGGGTAGTTCGCCATCGAGTAGGCGCGTTCAATCGGCTCGGCCACCACGCTCTCGTAGCGCCAGAGATTGAACTTGTCCCAGTCCTCCCGGTACTCCTCCTCGACGTCGAAGTCCTTGTAGCTCAGCTTGTGCGCCGGCGCCTCGATCTGGATGTAGCCGCCAGCGCGGAAGTTGACGTCTTCGCCCTCGGGCAACTTCAAGACCAGCGCCTTGATGAAAGTCGCGACGTTTTCGTTGGACTCGACCGTACAGCGCCACTTCTTGACGCCGAAGACCTCCTCCGGAACCTCGATCTTCATGTCCTGCTTGACCGCGACCTGGCAGGACAGGCGGTCGCCGCAGGCAGCCTCGCGCTTGGTGATGTGGCTCTCTTCGGTCGGCAGGATCGAGCCGCCGCCCTCGTGCACCCTGACGCGGCACTGCGCGCAGGTGCCGCCGCCGCCGCAGGCCGAGGGCACGAACAGCTTCTGCTCCGCCAGCGTCTGCAGCAGCTTGCCACCCGCGGGCACCGAGATCGTGCGCTCGTCGTTGATGGTGATGTTCACGTTGCCGGTCGAGACCAGCTTGGACCGTGCTGCAAGAATGATCGTGACCAGCGTCAGCACGATCAGCGTGAACAGGATGATCCCCAGTCCAAAGGTCGCCATGAGAAGCGCCTCCCGTTAGAGCTTCACGCCGCTGAACGACATGAAGGCCATGGCCATCAGCCCGGCCGTGATGAAGGTGATGCCTAGGCCCTGCAGACCGTCGGGAATGTCGGAGTATTTCAGCTTCTCGCGCACGCCGGCCATCGCCGTGATCGCCAGCGCCCACCCAAAGCCCGAGGCGACGCCGTAGGTCACCGACTCGGTGAAGTTATAGGCGCGCTCCACCATGAAGAGCGAGCCGCCGAGTATCGCGCAGTTCACTGTGATCAGCGGCAGGAACACGCCGAGCGCGTTGTAGAGGGGCGGGAAGTACTTATCGAGCACCATCTCCAGGATCTGCACCAGCGCCGCGATCACGCCGATATAGGAGATCAGGCCGAGGAATGTCAGGTCGACATCGTCGAACCCCGCCCAGGCCAGCGCCCCCGGCGCCAGCAGATAGTTCAGGATCAGGTTGTTCGCCGGCACGGTTATGGCCTGGACGATCATCACCGAGATGCCGAGCCCGATCGCCGTGGAGATCTTCT
>JBCCSW010000301.1:0-5166 GCA_039199465.1 Pseudomonadota bacterium | reverse complement strand
CTCCTCCATCTACCGCCTTTATACTCAACCCGATCCGCTTCAGCTCCCGATTAATCTCCAACACCTTGACCTTGACCACCTCGCCCTCGATATTCAGAATACGGTGGACGGGGCCGCCGTCGGGCAGGGTTTCGACGAATTGTTCCTTGATGCAGGTCGACCCGGTGCGCAGCGCTCGGTTGGAACAGCGGGGCGGGCGAAGCGGCGTGCCGCGCCGGACGTAGGGCTCGACAAAGTCCTCCACCTTCCGGGTGTCGAGCGCCGTGCCGTTCAGGTAAAGGATGCCGGCCTGCACCTGCACCGTGTCGCCCGGCAGGCCCACGACGCGCTTCACGTAATCCTGGCAGTCGTTTGGTCCGACGGCGCGCGCCGCGATGATCGAGCGGGCGAAGTTCACGACGGTGTCGATCGGCCCCTCGGTGCAGGCGTCGTGCTTGGGATGCTTGAACACCACGACGTCGCCGCGCTCGGGCTCGGCCGACCAGATGCGACCGTTGAACATGCCCGGCGCGAACGGAAACGAGTAGTTCGAGTAGCCGTAGGAGTATTTGGTGACGAACAGATAGTCGCCGATCAGCAGCGTCGGTTTCATCGAACCGGAGGGGATCGAGAACGGCTGGAACAGGAACGACCGGAAGGCCGCTGCGATCAGCAGCGCCCAAAACACCGTCTTCACGGTGTCCCAGATGCCGCCGCGCTGGTCCGTCTCGGTCTTGTCGGCCGTTGCCATCGTCCCTCCCCGCCCGTCCGAAACCGGGACGCGGGCTGCTTGCGGTGCGCGACCTCACCTGTCAAGCGGGCGCCCTGCCGCGTGCCGGGAAGGCGGCCGCACGCTCGCGTTATCCAGCAGCGTCGACCTCTGTCGTGGCGCGCCCCGGATCAGACGGGATGCGCCTCGATCACCACGAAGGCTTGCGCATAGGGGTGATCGTCGGTGATCGTGACATGCACGCGCGCCTCGTGGCGGTGCGGCAGGATCGCGTCCAGGCGCGCTGCAGCGCCGCCATGCAGGCGCATCGTGGGCTGGCCGCTCGGCAGGTTGACCACTTCCAGCTCGCGCCAGTTCACGCCCATGCGCACGCCCGAGCCGAGCGCCTTTGAGCACGCTTCCTTGGCCGCCCATCGCTTCGCGTAGGACGCTGCGCGTTCGCGCCGACGTTCGCTGCGGTCCTGCTCGATCTCGGTGAAGACGCGCTGGACGAAGCGGTCGCCGAAGCGTGTCAGCGTTCCTTCGATCCGCCGGATGTCGGCGAGATCGGTGCCGATGCCGATGATCATGGGCCGACGATCATGGGTCGACGATCATGGCATCTCGGTCCGCGTCGTCAGGAGCCGTATGCCCGCATAGCTGAACGCGGCCGCGACGGCGCCGTCGATACCGCGCCGTGCCCGGCGGTAGCCGGCCATGACCGACCGTCGCGAGAAGGCCAGTGCATAGCCGAGATAGATCGCGAGGCCGGCGATCGCGCAGAGCGCGGTGAGCACCGTGATCGACGCGCTGTCCGCGCCATCCGGCAGCCCGATGGCGAGGACTGCCAGCCAGGCCAGCACCGCCTTGGGGTTGGCCGCGTTCAGCAGCAGGCCGCGCCGGAAGAAACGGCCGTTGGCGGCACCGTCCTCAGCGCGCGACGCCTCAGGACCGAGGGCCGAACCTGCGGCCCGCAGCGCCAGATAGAGCAGATAGGCGCCACCGAGTAGCCGAAGCAGGGTCAGCGCCCAAACCGATTGCTGCAGCAGCGCGCCGAGACCGGCAGCCGCCACAACGCCCCAGATCGCGAGGCCGAGGGCGAGACCAGCGCCGAACCAGCAGCCGGCCCGCGCCCCTCTGGACATCGCCGTGGCAGCGACGCCCAGCGTGGCGGGCCCGGGCGAAGCCGCCGCGACGAAAAAGGCGATCAGGGCCGGCAAGGCCCAATCCAGCGTCAGCGCCGGCTCGAGCCCAGGTGTCACGCGGCCCCCTCGCCGAAGGCCTCGCGCCGGGCGCTGTCCATCACCTCGCGCATGCGCCGGATCGCGCTGTCGAGACCCGAGAAGATCGCCTCGCCGATCAGGAAATGCCCGATATTGAGCTCCATCACCTCGGGGAACGCCGCGACAGGGCCCGCCGTCTCGTAGGTCAGGCCATGGCCGGCATGCACCTCCAGGCCCAGCTCATTGCCATAGCGCGCCATCTGCTCCAGGCGCGCCAGCTCGGCGTCGCGGTCCTCGAAGCGCCCCTCGGCATGGGCATCGCAGTACGCGCCGGTGTGCAACTCGATGACCGAGGCGTTGATCCGGGATGCGGCCTCGATCTGGCGCGCATCGGCGGCGATGAAGATGGACACGCGGCAGCCCGCATCGGCGAGCGGTGCGATGAAGTGGGCCAGCCGGTTCTGGTCGGCGGCCACTTCAAGACCGCCCTCGGTCGTGCGCTCCTCGCGCCGCTCGGGCACGATGCAGACGGCGTGCGGTTTGTGGCGGAGCGCGATCGCCTGCATCTCGTCGGTCGCGGCCATCTCGAAGTTCAGCGGCAGACGCAGCTCACGGGTCAGCGCCTCGATGTCGGCATCGGTCATGTGCCGTCGATCCTCGCGCAGATGCGCGGTGATGCCGTCCGCGCCGGCGGCCTCGGCCAAGGCGGCAGCGCGCAGCGGGTCGGGATGCGCCCCGCCGCGCGCGTTGCGGATCGTGGCGACGTGATCGATGTTCACACCCAGCCTCAGCCGGCCGAGCGGCCGATCCAGCGGGCGCGGCCCGTCGGTGATCTCACGCATTATCTCCCTCCCGTCGGTCGTGCATCGCATAGGCGTCCTGCTCGCGCGAGGCCCGCGACTGCAGACGCGCCGCCCGCACGGCCAGCTTCTTGCGACGCCTTTCCTGATATGCGGCAACCGTCGGCCCGATCACGGCATAACAGAGAATGCCGCACGCGAAGCCGGGCAGCACGCCGCCCAGCGCATACGGGTAGAAGATGACATCGACGTTCTCGGTCAGCCAACCGAAGGTGAGGTCTTTGTGGCTCATCGCCTTCTCGCCGGTGATCCACCAGCCGATCGACAGCGAGGTATAGGCGATCAGCGGAAAGGTGATCGGATTACCGACCGCCGTGCCGAAGGCCGAGGCCAGCATGTTCCCACGCACGAGATAGGCCAGGAACACGGCCACGAAGAAGTGAAAGCCGAACAGGGGCGTAAAGGACGCCACCGCGCCGCAGGCGAAGCCCAGGGCGATGCGGTGCGGGCTGTCGGGCAGCCGCCTGATCCGCTTGCCGATATAGGAGACACCGCGTTTCAGACCCTTGCGCGGTACCAGGATCTCGCGGAGCCGCGTGCTGAGCGGCAGTTTCTCCCTGCGCTTGAAAATCATTCGTCTCGTGCCGTTCCGTGCGTTGCCACCCCGGAGATAGCTGCAATTGCCCTAACGTCGTCTGCAACGCCGCGCGACAGGCGCCTCCCCCAGGGATGTGGACATAGGGTGCCCGCGTGGCCGCGTCGCGACCCCGACATGGCCCAAGCACGACAAGTTGTGTCTTAATCTTGCCGCTGTCCGGCGACGCGGCGGTCTGCGGCCGCCGGCAACGCGGCCGGAAAGCCGCCGCCGGTGCGTCGGACCGGTTGTGGGGCAGTCGCCGGCGTCGCCGCACCCTCGGCCGACGCCAGCGGCAGGCGCGGCTGCTGCACCGCTGCCTCGCTCCCTCCCGTGCGCAGGCGTTCGGCCGAGGCGACGAAGTTCTGGGCCGACAGCGCCGTCAGCAGGTCGGACAGGTGGCGCAGGTCGCGCACCTCCACATCCAGCGTGATGCGGAACAGATCGGGTCGCCGCTCGACGACGGCGAAGTTGTCGATATTGGCCCGCTGCTCGCCGATCAGCAGGCAGACGCGGCCGAGCGTGCCCGGCTCGTTCACCATCCAAACCGCGATCCGGGCCAGGTTCGATGCGGCATGGGCGGCATCGGCGGCCCAGCGCAGATCGTACCAGCGACCGAGATCCTCTTCGTAATCCGCCAGCACCGGGCATGACGCGGCGTGTACGCTCACCTCGCCATGACGGCGCAGACCGATCACCCGCTCGCCCGGCAGCGGAGAGCACTGCGGGCAGAAGCTGAGCGCGAGGCCGGCCGGCACGCCAAGCACCCGACGGTTCTGCGCGCCCGGCAGCATGGCCTCGGGCTCGGCCTCGCCCGGCGGCGTCGGATAGACCGCCTCGACCACGGCACGGCCGGTGAGGCTGCCGCGCGCAAGCGCAATCATCAGCGCCTCGACCGAGGGCTGGCCAAGCCGCGCGGCCGCCTGCTCAAAGGTCTTGTCGCCCGCCTCGCGTCCGACCCGGTCGAAGGCCGATTTGGCGATCTCGCGGCCGAGCGCTTCCTCAGCCTCGCGCCGCTGCTCCTTCAGCGCGCGCCGGATCGCGTGCTTCGCCCGGCCCGTGACGACGAGATCCTCCCAATGCGGCGAGGGCGCCTGGCCGTCGGCGGTGATGATCTCGACCTGCTGGCCGTTCCGCAGCCGCGTGAACAACGGCATGCGCTGGCCGTCGACCAGAGCGCCGGCGCAGCGGTCACCGATATTGGTATGGATGGCATAGGCGAAATCGAGCGGCGACGCGCCCCGCGGCAGGCCGATCACGGCGCCCTTCGGGGTGAAGCAGAACACCTGGTCGTTGTACATGTCGAGCTTCACGTGCTCGAGGAACTCCGAGGGCGTGTCGCCCTTCTCCAGCCGATCGACGAGGTCGCTCAGCCAGGCATAGGGCTCCACGGCGAAGCGGTTAGCGACCCGTTCGCCGTCACGATAGGCCCAATGCGCCGCCACGCCGGATTCCGCCACTTGATGCATCTCGGGCGTGCGGATCTGCACCTCGACCCACATCGCGCCGGGGCCCGACACCGTCGTGTGCAGCGAGCGATAGCCGTTCGCCTTCGGGCTTGAGATATAGTCCTTGAACCGCCCCGGCACGGCCCGCCAGTGCCGATGCAGACGGCCGAGGGCGCGATAGCAGTCCTCCTCCCGCTCGCAGAGCACACGGAACGCATAGATGTCCGAGAGCTGCGAGAAGGCGGTGCCCTTCTCCTCCATCTTGCGCCAGACGCTGAACGGGCGCTTCTCGCGGCCCATGACCTCGGCCGGGATGGCGGCCTCCTCCATCAGGCTGCGGATGGCGGCGACGATCTCCGGCACGCGCCCGCCG
>JBCCSW010000300.1:0-5183 GCA_039199465.1 Pseudomonadota bacterium | reverse complement strand
CGGTCTTCGAGGATCGACACCGTCTTGATGACATCGAAGCCCTGCCGCGCGCAGGACGGGCAGGAGATGATGTTCACGCCGCGGTGGCGCAGGCCGAGCGATTTCAGGATCTCGTAGCCGACCTTAACCTCCTCGACCGGATCGGCAGAGAGGCTGACGCGGATGGTATCGCCGATCCCCATCCAGAGGAGGTTGCCGAGGCCGATCGCCGACTTGATCGTTCCGCTCACCAGCCCGCCCGCCTCGGTGATGCCGAGATGGATCGGGCAGTCCGTCTGCTCGGCCAGCTGCTGATAGGCGGCGGCGGCCAGGAACACATCGGACGCCTTGCAGCTGATCTTGAACTCGTGGAAATCGTTGTCCTGCCGGATCTTGATGTGGTCGAGGCCGCTCTCGACCATCGCGTCCGGGCACGGCTCGCCGTATTTCTCCAGCAGGTCCTTCTCAAGGCTGCCGGCATTGACGCCGATGCGGATCGCGCAGCCATGGTCGCGGGCGGCCTTGATGACCTCCTTCACGCGCTTTTCGTCGCCGATATTGCCGGGATTGATGCGCAGGCACGCGGCGCCGGCATCGGCGGCCTCGATCGCGCGCTTATAGTGGAAATGGATGTCGGCGACGAGCGGCACCGGCACGTGCCGCACGATCTGCTTCAGCGCTGCCGCGCTGTCCTGGTCGGGCACCGAGACGCGGACGATGTCGGCACCCGCCTCGGCGCAGGCATTGACCTGCTCGACCGTCGCCTTGACGTCGGTCGTCAGCGTGTTGGTCATGGACTGCACGCTAATCGGCGCATCGCCGCCAACCGGCACTGTCCCCACCATGATCTGGCGGCTCTCGCGGCGGTAGATGTTCCGCCAGGGACGAACGTGGTTGACGCCCATGACCTGAGCCTCCTCGTGTGCCGTCGCGATCCGCAGCGCCGCGGTTGGTGCCGTCCGCGCCCGCATCTATCGCCAGCGCACCCTATGCAGGGCACATAGGCGCGTCGAGGGGTGGCGGCGAGGGCAAAACCGATATCGCCGCGCAACGCGATTCAGGTGACACATCGGGCGCCGCCAGACGTGCTGATGCGCCTGCGTATCACGGGGTCGCGATGGATGGGAACAGGGACAGTCGAAGCCCGCTGACCCTGTCAGGGACGCGCCGGCTCCGCCGCTGCCACGGCCTCGACGCCGGTGTCCGCCGTGGCGGTGCTGAAGGCGAGCGTGATCTCCTGCGGCGCCAAGGAGACGCCCTTCACGACTTCTCCTGCCCGGCCGAGTGGGCCATAGCGCGTCCCGTCCAGGGCGACGAACACGCCGCCGGCGTTGCCGGCGCGCAGGCTGGCGCTCAGATGCTCCGGCGGCAGGGTGAACTGCTCGCCGGCCTTCAAAGTGCCTTCGAACAACACGGTCTGGTCCTCGGCGCGGACCCGGATCCAGGCCGGCTCCATCGCATGGACCGCGATCTCGGGCGTGCGGGAAACAGGCTCGGTGCGGTCGGCAGTGGAGTTGGCGGCCACGAGGTCGACACCCGTCGACGCCTCCGCAGCGACCGTGCCGGCGATGCCGGTCTCCGCCAGCAGGTCTGCGCGCGCGGCGTCCGGCAAACTCGCCAACACAGCGGCGAGCCCGCCATCCGATGGCGGCGCCTCGGGCGGCGGTTCAAGGTGCAGGATGGCCGACGACGATGGGTCGATCGCGGATATCGGACCGTCGCGGCGAAGGGCGACATCGCTGGCAGCGGCAGTGGCGACACCGAAGAGCGCACCGCCATCAGCATAGTCCGTGGCCGAGGGCCGGCGCTCGGCCGGTGTCTCGGGCGTCTCGATCTCCGGCGCATCGGCAACGACGGCCGGCGCCTCCGGCAGCGGCACGAAGCCGACCCGCTGGATATCCTGCAGCACCGTCCAGCCACCATAGCCGACGCCGCCGACAAGCATCACCAGCGCCATCGCCGAGACGAGTGAGCCGAGCGACACCGACGCGCCGATGCGGCGCGGGGCGGGGCGGACGGCAAAGCGCGAGGCCGTGAAATCGGCGCCGACCGAACCGCTGAGGCCGCCGTTCGGCGAAGCTGTGCGCGCCGTGTCGCCGCGGGCCGGGGTGGCGCCGGCCCCACCGCCCGACATGCCGAAGGTCACCAGCGTGCTCTCGAACCCGCTCTCCGCACAGAAGCGGCCATAGACGTCGTTGGCGTCGAGGCCGAGATAGCGCGCATAGGAGCGCACATATCCGGGAATGACCGATCGATTTGGAAAAGCGGAGAGATCGGCGTTCTCGATCGCCTCGATCATCGCGGGCTTCATGCAAAGCTCGCGCGAGGCGTCCTTGATGGTCCAGCCGCGACAGGCTCGTTCGCCGCGCAGCTCGTCCCCCAGCCTGACCTCGTAGCTGTCGAACCCCCGAAGCTCCATCGGGTCCCCTACACCTCTGCCCCCGCCACACTTTTTTGAGCAGGTGGCCTTTGCGAATTGTTATCGGACTGTCGGAACGCGTTCAATCACGGGCCGCATTGCTGCCGGCATTAATCACCAGCCGGAACGCTCTGCGCCACAACTCTGATCCGATTTCGGACGCTAAACATAGAGAACTGCCCCATTTCCATGGCTACTCGAAATTGCGGCTTCTTTGTGACTTTCCCCAAGAAGTTCCGCTCGGTGCTTATCCTTAGGGCCCATAACGGTGTCGGCGCACATCTTATGGTTGTCGGCGACAACTGTGATTCGGTGTGTCTGCTCAGTCGCGGGCTGGCCCGCCCACGGTCTGACGCGCCGCGTCGATCAGCCGGATGACCGCCGAGAAATCGCGATCGGCCATGCCGGCGAGGTCCATCAGCGTGTAGATCTGCGTGGCCTGCGCGCCGAGCGGCACATGCGCGCCGGCAGCCGCCGCGGCCTCCATCGCGATGCGCAGGTCCTTCAGCATCAGCGCCGCCGCGAAGCCGGGCGCATAGTCCCGGTTGGACGGTGCCGTGGGTACCGGGCCCGGCGCCGGGCAGTAGTCGTTCAGCGACCAGCAGCGTGCCGTGGCGGTCGAGGAGATCTCGAACAGCTTCTCGGGCGCTAGGCCGAGGCGCTTGGCCAGGTTAAGCCCCTCTGACACGCCGATCATCTGGATCGCGAGCATCATGTTGTTGCAGATCTTGGCGGCCGATCCGGCTCCGCTGGCTCCTGCGTGGAAGATGTTCTTGCCCATCGCCGCCAGGATCGGCTCGGCCTTGGCGAAGGCGTCGTCGGGGCCGCCGACCATGAAGGTCAGCGTGCCGGCCTCGGCGCCACCGACCCCGCCCGACATCGGGCTGTCGACCATGGCCATGCCGCGTTCGGCAGCCGCAGTGCCGACGCGGCGTGCGGTGTTCACGTCGATGGTGGACGTGTCGATGAAGACCGTGCCGGGCAGAGCCGCCGCCAGCAGCCCGCCCTCGCCCAGATAGACGGCCTCGACATGTCGCGCGGCGGGCAGCGCAGTGACAACGCCCATGGCGCCGTCGGCAACGCCGGCCACATCGTCGACCACCCGGCCGCCGGCCGCTATGAAGCTGTCGCGGGCGTCGGCCGACAGGTCGTGGCCGCAGACGTCATGGCCCGCGCCGAGCAGGTTCCGGGCCATCGGCCCGCCCATATTGCCAAGTCCGACAAAGCCGATCGTCGCCATCTGCGCCCTCCCCAAAATCCGTCTTCGCGGTCGGGAGCGGACGTCGCATGGCGCGGCCCATGCGAACAAGGGCGGTCAGCCAGGAGGTCACCGTGTGATCGAATTGCGATCGTCCCCCAGGCGAAGTCGGGGGAGGATCGACCCTGAGGCGCGCGATCGTCAGGCGATGCCGTGCCAATCTCGTATATGGCTCACCAGCGGGCGATGCGCGGGACCGGGATCGGCCTTGCCTGCCATCCAGGCATAGAGATCCCAGTCGTTCTCCTCCAGCAGTTCCTCATAGGCAGCGAGCATGCCCTCATCCAGCGCCCCCAGCGCCTTGTCGGCAAAGGGGCCGAGCAGCATGTCCATCTCGCGCGTGCCGCGCCGCCAGCTTCGGATGCGCAGCCTCTTCAATCGCAGCTCGCGCGTTTCGGGCTGGCGGCGGGGCTCTTTCATCGGCACGCTGTCGGTCACATCGGGCATCCTGATCGATGGCTCTCTCAGCCTGATCTATAGCCGCTCCGCACGGTCACGGCCACAGCCAGGCCGCCCCGATCACCCCGGCGCTGTCGCCCAGCCGGTTCTTCAGGATCGGCGTGTCGAAGCAGTCCGAGAAGACATGCGGCCGCGTCGCCGCCGGCAGGCGATCGTAGAGATGCGCCATCTTGGACAGACCGCCGCCGACGACAATCACATCGGGATCGAGGATATTGACGATCACGGCAAGGCCGCGACCGGCACGGTCGAGATGCCGATCGATCGCCGCGCGTGCGGGGCCGTCGCCGCTGTCGGCAAGCGCGGCGATCTCGTGGCCCTTCAGCGCGCGCTCGGCAGTTGCCGCGTAATCCTGCTCGAGCCCGGTGCCCGAGACCCAGAGCTCGAGACAGCCGCGCCGGCCGCAATAGCAGTGCGGGCCGGGCTGTTCCTCGGCGCTCGGTCGTGGCAGGGGGGTGTGGCCCCATTCGCCCGCGATACGGTTCGGCCCCTCATGCACCCGGCCATGCAGCACCACGCCGCTGCCCGCACCCGTGCCAAGGATCAGGCCAACGACGACACCATAGCCCACGGCCGCACCCGCACGCGCCTCGGCCAGCGCGAAACAGTTGGCATCGTTGGCGATACGCACCGGGCGGCTCAAAGCGGCCTCAAGATCGCGGTCGAGCGGCTTGCCGATCAGCACCGTCGTATTGGCGTTGCGCACCAGGCCGGTGGCCGGTGAGAACGAGCCGGGGATCCCGATGCCGATGCCCGGGGCGCGGCCCAGGCCGGCCTCGGCCTCGACCGCCCCGACCAGATCGGCAATGGTCGCCACGATCTGGTGGTAGTCGGTGCGCGCCGTCGGCCGGCGCTGGCGCGCGATGACGGCGTCGTCTGGGCCAAGCACGACCGCTTCGGTCTTGGTACCGCCGAGATCCACGCCCACGCGGATCGACGCTGTGTCCTTGGTCGTCGTCATCGCTCCCCCGGCCGTCGGCCGTCAGGACGCTAATGCGAGCCACCGTCCACCGCCACCACCGCGGGTACCGTGATCCAAGGGGCAGCCTTGGCTAGGGCGACCGCGTG
>JBCCSW010000299.1:0-5195 GCA_039199465.1 Pseudomonadota bacterium | reverse complement strand
GAGATCCGCCTGGAGACCGCGGCGGGCCCCGCCGTCGCCGACCTGCCGGCGCCCGATCCCACGCCGGCAGCCGTCGGCGACGACGTGACGATCGAGATCGCGCCCGAGGCGCTGCGCGTCTTCCCGGCGGAGGATCGCGCGTGACGGCGGTCACCGAGGGCCCCGCTGCCGGCGCGGCGCAGGCACCCCGGTCGCGCCCAAGCGCCGCCACCGCGACCCGCAAGCAGGCCGAGGTACCGGGCCTGCCGCCCGCCGGGCTCGCCGCCATCTGGATCGTCCTGGCGCTGTTCGTCGCCGTGCCCTTCGCCCTGGTCTTCGCGGTCAGCTTCGGCCAGAACGTCGATGGCGCCGCCTGGCACTGGGCCCTGACCTTTGAGAACTACAAGCGGTTCTTCGTGGGCCTCGACTGGCCGGCCTCGTTCAACGATCTCTATCTCGAAAAGCTCTGGAACTCGTTTCGCTACGCCGCGCTCGGCAGCCTGTTCGCTGTGCTGCTGGCCTTTCCCTTCGTCTACACGCTCACCCGCCGCTCGCGCCGCACCCAGACGGTGTGGCTGGCGATGATCCTGGCCGCGCTATCGCTGTCCGAGGTCTTCGTGGTGATGGGTTGGGACATCCTGCTGTCGAACCGCTCGGGCCTGCCGATGGTGCTGCGCGAGACCGGGGTGACCCAGTTCCTAAAGGACATCGGCGCCTTCCCGACGCTGCGGGAATGGGGCCTCGCCAATCCGCGCGACCTGCGCTTCAAGCCCTCGGACGTCGCGACGATCCTGGGGCTCACCTACCTGGTCTGGCCCTATGCCGTGATCCTGCTCTATCCGCCGCTGTCGCGCCTGGATCAGTCGATGGTCGAGGCCGCGCGCACCATGGGCGCAAAACCCGCCACGGTCGTGCGCACCGTCGTGATCCCGGCGATCCGGCTGCCGCTGATCGGCAGCGTGCTGCTGCTGTTCGTCTACCTCCTCGGCGTGCTGGTGGTCGTCAGCGTGTTCTCGGCGCCGGCCGACCAGACGCTGACCGTGACAGTGGCGGATGCGGTGCGGGGTGCAGCGCTGAACGCCCCCTTCGGCGCGGCGCAGTCGGTCGTGCTGCTGGTGGTCGCCGGCGTGTTCCTCGCGACCAGCCTGTGGCTCACCAAGCGGGCCGAGGCCGCGCGATGAGCCTGCGTCTTCTCGGCACGCTCTGGATGGCGTTCTGCGGGCTCGTCCTCGTCGCGCCCATCGCCGTCGTCTCCGCCTCGGCGCTGAACGGCGGACGTTCGATGCTGTTCCCGCCGCAGGACCCGACGCTGGCGCGGTTCTACGACTTCTTCGTGTCCGAGCCGGTGTGGCTGCGCGCGCTTGAGCACAGCCTGATGATAGCCTTCGGCTCGGCCATCGTGGCGACGCTGGTGGCCTGGCCGGTCGCCTATCAGTTGTGGCGCCACGATGCGGCGCTCAGCCGGGCGCTGGCCTCGCTCGCCGCCCTGCCCTTCGCCCTGCCGCCGATCGTGTTCGGCGTCGGCCTCGGCTTTCTTTGGACTTTCGGGGGCGGTCTGGGCTCGATCTGGGCCGGCATCGTCAGCCACGCCATGCTGTTCTGCGCGCTACCGCTCACCACCATCAGCATCGGCCTGCAGGCGATCGACCGTGCGCATCTGGAAGCCGCGGCGACCATGGGCGCGTCCGAGCGCACGGCCTTTCGCACGATCATCCTGCCGCAGACGCTGCCCTACACCGTGTCGGGCTTCTTCTTCGCGCTGATCCTCAGCTTCAACGAGTTCATCGTCATCTTTTTCGTCGCCGCCTCGTCCTATGCGACCGTCACGCTGCAGATCTTCAACTCGCTCCGCAACGGCTTCACGCCAACCATGGCGGTTGCCGCGATTTTGTTCATCACCGCCTCGCTGCTGGTGTTCGGCCTGATCGGCCGCTTCGGCAATCTTCCCCGCTTGATGGGCGCCGACGACAGTCGCTGATGACCACTGCGCACGAGCGATCACGAAAGCGGGGTGAGGCTCTATTGGACGCATCGCCCAAGACGCGAACAACTCCTGCGTGCAGGGTCGCTCGCCTTCCCGTCGCGACCCCTGCTTTTGATCAGGAGCGAACGATGGCTTTCAAGGATTGGATGGCGAACTATCAGAACCGGCGGTTGGCCGAGGTCCACATGCCGGGCGCCCATGATGCCGGGACCATGCGCGACAAGATCGAGCTTGTCGGCACGGCCGCCAGCGTCAGCAATTCGGTCACCCAGGATCTCAGTATCCGCGACCAACTCCGCGCCGGCACGCGGTTCTTCGATCTCCGCCTCAAGGTGCGCAACGACAAAGTCGTCGCCCATCACACGACCGCGGGCGTCGGCGCCTATGGCACGACGAGCTTCGACGACACGATCCAGCAGGTCGACCGCTGGTGCGCCCGCCACCCGACCGAGGTCGTGATCCTGCGGATCTCGCACACCTCGACCGATACGAACGTCTCCCGGATCATCCGGAGCAGCGTGGCGCGCAACGGCAACCGGGGCGGCAAGCTGCATACCGGCACCGGCAATCTCTGCACCAAAACGCTGGGCGAGATCACGGGTGCCGGGGGCGGCCTCGTCTGTATACTCGAGGAGAAAACCTTCGGCGCGTCGATCAATCAGGCCCAAGGCATCCACGCCTTTTCGAAATGGCAAAACGGTGGCGCAAACGCCCGGGGCATCTCGGTCTGCGGCTGTTTCGAAGGCTCGCATAAGCTGGAGAAGGTGATCACCAACGGCCTCACAGGCTCGTACGAGCACAATCAGTTCCACAACTCGCAAGACCATCTTTGGCAGGTCTACTGGCAAAAGACCTACTTCAACCCGTGGCACGGCACCGGCATACACCTCGGCGCCAAGAAAGAGGCCACGTTCAGCAAGGGCAAGATGCATGGCGGCACCCACGCCGCGACCAGCCACATGATCCACCTGATGAACGGTGAGAACCTGAGGGGCGAGGACTATGTCGTCGGCAAGCAGGGCCGGCGCGAGGTAACATGGTCAACTGTGCAGTCGCGCAACTTCCTGCTGCCCAACATCATCAGCTATGATTTCGTGAACGAGACGACGAATGCGCTGATCATCGAGTTGAACAAACGTGCGCGCCTCGCCCATCCGAACGATGACGACGACACCCAGCTCCCCGCCCCGGTCCCAAGCCTGGCGGCTGAGTAGAACCAGGGCGCGGCATGGGGATCGATCACAGCCCCGTGTCGCGCCGACCCGACGCCACCGCCGACGCGATGGCCCGTGAAGGAGGCCGCCCATGCCGCGCCAACCGCTGATCGTCGGCCGTCCCGCCGTCATCGTCATCGACATCCAGATGGGCAGCTTCATCGAGGGCTATGACGTCGGCATCGCCAAGATGGCGGGCTTCAACGACAACATGCGTCGCGCCCGCCAGGTGATCGACGCGGCCCGCACCACCCGCCACCCGGTGATCTTCATCCAGGAGGCACACCGCCCCGACGGCGTCGATTTCGGGCGCGAGCTGGACGGCAACGAGACCGAGCACTGTGTAGAGGGCCGCCCGGGCACCGAGCTCGCGGCCGAGATCACCGGCTACCGCCCCGGCGACTACTTCATCCGCAAGCGGCGCTACTCCGCGTTTTTCGGCACCGATCTCGAGATCCTGCTGAAGGGCCTCAAGACCGAGACGCTGATCCTGGTCGGCAGCCTCACCGATGTCTGCGTGCACTACACCTTTGTGGACGCCCATCAGCACGATTATCACGTGCGCGTGGCCGAGGATGGCGTGGGCGGCTCGACCCCCGAGGCGCATGAGGCGTCGCTGCGCGCCATGGAGTACCTGCAAAACGGCGCCCGGCAGAGCGTGGCGACGCTCGCCGATGCGCTGACGACAGCCGAGCGTCCCCTGACGCCGGCCTGACAGGCCCGATACCTGGCTTCGCGCGAAGCGCCCAGCCTAGCTTAAGCCCGCTCTCGTGCCTGCCCGGAATTTGCGCAAACGCACAGGACGTGTGCAACTGGGGAAGCGCGACGGCCAAGGCCGGCCCACACGCACAGACCGCCACGGCGTTTACCGAACATTTAATCTGGCACGCATGATGCATCGTGACGGGCGTCCACGCAGTCTCCGATCACGCCACGGGCTGCGCATGCAGGAAGGGATTGACCGCATGATCCGCACGAACGGCCTCACCGCCGCTGGCCTTCTGGCCGCGACCCTCGCCGCCGCCACGCCGGCGGCCGCGCAGGAGCGCGACAGCTTCCGCATCGCCTGGTCGATCTATGTCGGCTGGATGCCGTGGGGCTATATCGAGGACAGCGGGATCATGGACAAGCATGCCGAGAAGCACGGCATCGACGTCGAGATCGTGCAGTTCAACGACTATATCGAGAGCATCAACCAATACACCGCCGGCCAGATGGACGGCGTGACCGCGACCAACATGGACACGCTATCGATCCCGGCGGGCGGCGGCGTCGATACGACGGCCCTGATCATCGGCGACTTCTCCAACGGCAATGATGTGGTCATCATGAAGGGCGAGGGCGGCGTCGCCGATCTCTCCGGCAAGCCGGTCAACCTCGTGGAGCTGTCGGTCTCGCATTACCTGCTGGCCCGCGCGCTCGACAGCGTCGGCCTCAGCGAGCGGGATCTGGACGCGGTCATCAACACCTCGGATGCCGACATGATCGCGGCCTATGCGACCGAGGACGTGGAGGCCGTCGTCACCTGGAACCCGCTGGTGTTCGAGATCATGGCGCAGCCTGGCGCCAACAAGCTGTTCACCTCGGCCGACATCCCGGGCGAGATCATCGACATGCTGGTCGTCAATACCGAAACGCTCGAGGCCAACCCAGCGCTCGGCAGGGCTCTGGTCGGGGCCTGGTACGAGGCGATGGCCCTGATGGCGGCCGGCGACGAGGCGGCGCTGACTGCCATGGCGGAGGCATCGGGCACCGATCTCGCCGGCTACAACGCGCAGCTCGACACGACGAAGATGTTCTACGAGCCCGCCGAGGCCGTGGCATTCGCCGCCTCGCCGCAGCTGCCCGAGACCATGGTGACCGTCGCCAACTTCCTGTTTGACAAGGGCATCCTGGGCGAAGGGGCACCCAGCGCGGATTTTGTCGGCATCGCCTATCCGGGCGACACGACCACGGGCGATCCGGGCAATATCAAGATGCGCTTCGATACCACCTACATGCAGATGGCGGCCGACGGG
>JBCCSW010000298.1:0-5212 GCA_039199465.1 Pseudomonadota bacterium | reverse complement strand
TTGAACTTGTCGTCGAACCAGCCGACGAGGCGCAGCACTTCGGCGCGCTGCACAGCGTCGGCGGGGAACAGCTCGGGCTCGGACATCGTCGCCTCCAGAAAATCGACGATGGCGGCGCTTTCGGCCAGGACTAGGCCCGAGGTCGTGACCAGCACCGGTACGCGTCCGGCCGGGTTCAGCCGCAGGAAATCCAGCCGGCCATCCCAGGGCCGCTCCTCCACCATCTCGGCCTGCTGGCGCTTCTCGGCCAGTACGACGCGCACTTTACGACAGAACGGGGACAGCGGCAGGTGATAAAGGCGGTGCATGGCCATTGCAGGTCGGCTGGCTGGGGCTTCAGACGTGACCGACCCGGCTGACGGGCGCAAGGGCGGGGTGGCGCCCGACGCAGCCGACGCGGTGCGGATCGGCGCCGGAGATGTGGCCCGCGTCCGGGCGTCACCGCCCATGTCGGGTCTCCGCACCGGCGCGGAGACCCTCGGTCGTCTGGCCGAACGTCACCGTCAGACCAGCAGCACCTGAGCGTCGACCGTGAACAGCTGGTCGATAACCGTCTCGTAGCCCAGATCGTCGAGCGAGGCGATCGTGGTCATCGACAGGTAGTTGTTGCCGTCGATCAGGCCGGTCATCAGTTCGTTGTCGAACAGCGCCTCGTCCCAGTGACCGCCGGCCGTGCCGGGCCCGAACTCCTCCTCGACCGGGACGCCCAGTGCCTTGTTGGTGTCGCCGGGGATGCGATCGGCGAACTCCTGCTGATAGACTGCCGTCGCCTTCTCACCGACAAAACGCAGGCCGTCGCTGGTCTGTGCCGCTAGGTCCAGGATACCCCAGATCGTGCCGAAGCCGAGGACATGCGTCATCTCGTGCAGCACGATGTCGTCCCAGAGCCCGGCGTCGTCGAAGCGTTCCGCATCGGCTGTGTCGAACTCCATGATGCCGTTCTTGGGCAGGGCGTCGAAGCGGATCTCGCGCGGTCCGGCACGGCCCAGGACCCCGCTCGGCCCATCGATGGCGATGAGAGAGGCGTCGATCAGCACATCGTCGACCGGCGTGCCGTTCCTGAGGAATGTGTCCGCGACATCGCCGGTGACGACGCGCGACAGATAGTCAGCCGCCGCCACGAAGTCGGCTTGCAGATCCGCCGTCCAGCCGTCGCCTGCGAAGGCAACCGCGACGTTGTAGCTGCTCGCCGGGTCGCCCCCCGAAACGTAGCGGGTCATCAGCCCGTCGGCGCCGAACGTTCCACCGGGCACCGTTTCGGGACCGAGAGGGCCCACGGCGTCGACGCTGTTCGACGTCACCTTGCTGCCAGGGCCTGCGCCAGTATCGGTCGATGCGTCCTCTGCCGGGCTGTCGCGACGCCCGGCCACGCGGCCGCCGCCACTCTCGTCATCGTCGTTGCGGCCACGATCCTCGTCGCGGTCCCGCTCCGAACGGCGTCGCACGGCGGTGGCGCCATGGTCGTCGTCATCCTCGTCACGGCGCCGACGCGTCCAGATGCGCCCTTCGCGCAGGCCGCCGACAGCGACGTCGTGGTCGTCATGGTCATGGTGGTCGTTATCGTGGCCGTGATTGCGACCGAGATCGCGACCGTGGTGATCGTGGTCTCGATCACGGTGGACATGCTCGATGCGGATACGACCGTCTCCAAGGTCGACGGCGGTGATCTCGACGACGCCGTCGTCCAGCGTGAGGCCGGCATCGTCAGCCTCGGCCGGCGTGGTTTCATGGAGTTTGCGCTCTACGCGCGCAGGCTTGACGGGTGGACTTGCCGACGGTCCGTCGGCCGGTGCGGTCGGGTCGGCGTCGTTGCGCTCCCGAGCGTCTCTGCGAGCAAGAACGCGATCCTCGATCTTCAAGCGTAAACGATCAACCCAGGACGCGGGCCCATTCGCCATCCGTGCCTCCTACGGCTAATACTGTTCGGTGAAGCGGCCATGCCGCGCCGCCGATCCTACGGAATAGATCGAAGAAAGCACTAAGATCCCGCGCGCGCTGTGGCGCGTCTGGTCGCGGGCTTACTCCACCAACCGGGGTTCATCGACCGCCGGCTGGAGGCACCCGAGGCCTCGGCCCAGCGTTCCTGCGATGCTGGCGATGACGGGTTCGTCGAGGAGCTGAACGCTCACGCCTCAAGGCATCATCGGTCTTGAGACGCTGACGTCTAGGCGTTCCGCCACGCCCCGGTCGTCCGGGGGCCATTTGGCCGTTCGATGCCGGGCGTTGGTTGTGATGCAGGGCGTTGGGGTCGTGCGGCGGCGGGGCTCGTGCATCGTCAAGGGCATGCCAGCCGCAGATCGCAGTCCGGCATCGCATGCCACCCCGATCTGCGCACCAGCGCCACGAGGTGTCTGCTCAACCGTTGTGCCGTTCGATTTTCCGATTGGAGCGGGATGGGACGGCCATCCACTGCCAAGTCGTCGGGGCGGCGCGTTGCCATGATCAGGGTCGGTCAGCGGCGCCTGCGGATAGGGTCGGCACGGGGTGGGGTTCCGCCCTAGGGTATCAGGAAGGCGCGGAAGTCATTGACGTTGGTCAGCGTGGGGCCGGTGATGACCTGATCGCCAAGCGCTTCGAAGAAGCCGTGGGCGTCGTTGTCGGCGAGATCGGCATGGATGTCGCGGCCGGCGGCAATCGCGCGTGTCAGGGTGTCGGGCGTCACGATGGCGCCCGCGACCTCTTCCGCCCCGTCGACACCGTCGGTGTCGCCGGCGATCGCCCAGATCGGGCGCGCATCGAGGGCAAGCGCGGCGCCGAGAAGGCACTCAACGTTGCGCCCGCCGCGGCCCGATCCGCGCAGCGTCACGGTCGTCTCACCGCCCGAGAGCAGCACGGCCGGGCGCGCGACAGGCTGGTCGTGCTGCAGGACCTGCGCTGCAATCCCCGCCAAGACTTGGCCGACGATACGCGCCTCGCCTTCGAGACTGTCGCCTAGGATCAGCGGCGTAACGTCGGCGGCGCGCGCTGCGGCAGCGGCGGCTTCCAGGCTGAGCTGGGGCGCGGCGACGATCCGATTGTCGACGGCGCCGAGGCGCGGATCGTCCGGGCGTGGGCAGGGATCAGCCGCGGCGGCGAGATGCGCCGCCACGCTGGCCGGTGGGTCGATCCCGAAACGGGCGAGGATGGCGGCTGCATCGCCGGGTGTCGTTGCCTCCCCCACCGTCGGGCCCGAGGCGATCGTGCCCGGGTCGTCGCCCGGCACGTCCGAGATCAGCAGCGCCCGCACCGGCGCCGGATGCGCAGCCGCGGCCAGCCTGCCGCCTTTGATCGCCGAGAGGTGCTTGCGCACGATGTTCATCTCGCCGATTGCGGCCCCCGAGGCGAGCAGCGCGCGGTTGACGGCCTGCTTCTCCTCCAGCGTGATCTGGCCCCCTGGCAGGGTCAGCAGCGCCGATCCACCGCCTGAGATGAGCGCGATCACCTGGTCGTCGGGCCCGAGGCGCGTGACAAGCTCGAGCAAGCGTCGGGCGCCGGCATGGCCCGCGGCGTCGGGCACCGGATGCGAGGCCTCCACGATCTCGATCCGCGCGCAGGGCCGGGCATGGCCGTAGCGCGTGACGACGAGGCCCGAGAGCCGGTCTGCTGCCTCGGCCGGCCAGTGCGCCTCCAACGCCTCGGCCATGCGCGCCGAGGCCTTGCCGGCACCCACCACGACCGTCCGCCCGCGCGCTGGCGACGGCAAGTGGGGCGGCAGGACGACCATGGGATCTGCGGCGGCCACGGCGGCGTCGAAGAGCTGCCGAAGCAGCGCGCGGGCGGCGGCATCGTCCATGCGGTCCTCTCTGCGCGGCTGTCTGACGGCGACAAGGTCGAGCGAAGTCGCTCGAAGAAGCGCAGATATCGGGCGTGATTGAAAGGCAGTCCAGGCTCAATCCGCGCCTGCCGGGGCTCTACCGGCGCCCCGCTGGCGCCCCGCTGGCACCCCGCTGGCACCGCACTGGCACGCTGTCGTCGGTGCCTTGTCGGCGTCTCGTCCACGGCTGGGGCTATGCCGGGGCGGGGGCCGTGCGCATATCTGCATCACTGTAGTACAGGGCGGCCGCCATGGGGTTGACCCGGGCAGTGGCGGCAGGCATGTGCGGCCCGGTGGAGTGGCATGCTGCGCCGCAGCATGATGAGGAGTGCGACGGCGCGCTGTCCCGCTGGGTTGCCCATCCGGCAGCGCGATCATGGCCGCCGGTCCGACCCGGCGCCGGGAGAGAGTTGAGATGTCGAATCTGGCCCCGATCACCGAGCTCTATGTTTCGCCCGAGAGTGCGATCAAGCTGAAGGCCGAGGCTGGGACGCTGCCGAGTTGGGACCTGACCCACCGCCAGCTCTGCGATCTGGAACTCCTGATGAACGGCGGCTTCTACCCGCTGAAGGGTTTCCTGGGCGAAAGCGACTATAACAGCGTCGTCGACACCATGCGCCTGGCCGATGGCACGCTCTGGCCGATGCCGATCACGCTGGATGTGAGCGAGGCCTTTGCCGAGGGGATCGAGCCCGGCCAGGACATCGCGCTTCGCGATGCCGAGGGGGTGCTGCTTGCGATCTTGTCGGTCACCGACAAGTGGACGCCCGACAAGGCGCGCGAGGCCGAGAAGGTCTATGGCGCCGACGACATGGCGCATCCGGCCGTGCGGTACCTGCATGACACGGCAGGCAGCGTGTACCTGGGCGGGCCGGTCACCGGGCTGCAGCAGCCCGTGCATTACGACTACAAGGCGCGACGCGATACGCCCAACGAGTTGCGGAGCTTCTTCCGCAAGCTGGGGTGGCGCCGCGTCGTCGCCTTCCAGACGCGCAATCCGCTGCACCGGGCGCATCAGGAGCTGACCTTTCGCGCCGCCAAGGAGGCGCGCGCCAACCTGCTGATCCACCCGATCGTCGGTATGACCAAGCCGGGCGATGTCGACCATTTCACCCGGGTGCGCTGCTACGAGGCGGTGTTGGACAAGTACCCGGCCTCGACCACGCATCTGTCGCTTCTGAACCTGGCGATGCGCATGGCCGGCCCGCGCGAGGCGGTGTGGCACGGCCTGATCCGGCGCAACCACGGCTGCACGCATTTCATCGTCGGCCGCGATCATGCCGGGCCGGGGAAAAACAGCCAGGGCGAGGACTTCTACGGCCCCTATGACGCGCAGGACCTGTTCCAGAAATACGCCGAGGAAATCGGCATCGAGATGGTGCCCTTCAAGCAGATGGTCTTCGTGCAGGAGCGGGGCGA
>JBCCSW010000297.1:0-5281 GCA_039199465.1 Pseudomonadota bacterium | reverse complement strand
GGGCCAGGCATGGCGGGCCAGCACGCGCGCGGCGCGGAGCGTGACCGCTTCGTCGAGCTGGATGCCGGCGGTGGCGAACAGCTCCTCGAACACCCAGCGCATGGTGAAGACGGTCGGCCCGGCATCGACGGCGCTGCCCGCGACGCCGATCCGGCGGGCCTTGCCGCCGATCATCGGGGCCCGCTCCAGCAGCGTGACGCGTTGGCCGGCCACGGCCAGGCGGAGTGCTGCCGCCAAGCCGCCGAAGCCGCCGCCGATCACCACGACCCGGCCGCGCGGCGCCGCGTGGGAGGGGGCGGGATGCAGCGCATCCAACAGCCCGCGCGTCCAGGTCGCTGGACGGTGCATCGCCGGCGCGTCGCGGCGCAGTGCCGGCGCTATCAGGGCAGGGTCGGAAGGCCAGTCACCCGTGGTCAGGACGGGTTTCGGCATGCAGTCCTCCGTGGGTTGTCCCGAAGGCCTGATCCTCGGGGCTGTCTTATGGGGCGCTCCTCGAGGCCGGTCTTTCAGGCTGCTCCTCCGCTGCGCCTTTCCGCTCCCTTACTCGATGCCTGTGGGCGGTATGCCCGTGCCGATGCTCTCCCCGCCTGGGGCGCGGCGGAGACCACAATGCCCGTGGCGCATTGTCATGACGCCCCTTCCGATGGTACTGTCAGCTTTAGTGGACAGCAAGCAGCGTAAGGCAACCGTGACAATTCACGGCATGTCAGCGTGACGGAGGCGGCCATGGACGAAGCTTCCCGCATCGAGGCGGCGCTGGACCGGGCGATCGCCCATGCCGAGGCGCCGGGCGCCCCGCCGCTTTTGGCCGAGGCGCTGCGCCACGCGGTGTTCCCCGGTGGTGCGCGGGTTAGGGCGCGGCTCTGCCTTGCCGTCGCGCGGGCCTGTGGCGAGCCGGATCCCGCCGCATCGGACGCCGCCGCTGTCGCGATCGAGCTGATGCACTGCGCGAGCCTGGTGCATGACGACCTGCCCTGCTTCGACGACGCGGCGACGCGGCGGGGCAAAGCCTCGGTCCATGCCGAGTTCGGCGAGCCGCTGGCGGTGCTGGCCGGTGATGCGCTGATCGTGCTGGCCTTCGAGACGCTGGGTCGCGAGGGCGCGCGCGACGGGCGGGTGCTGGGTCGGCTGGTCTCGATTCTCGGCCGGGCGACCGGTATGCCGGGTGGCATCTGCGCCGGCCAGGCCTGGGAGAGCGAGCCGGCGCCGGATCTGGTCGCGTATCAACGGGCCAAGACCGGAGCGCTGTTCGTGGCGGCCTGCGCCGCCGGGGCGGCCGCCGCAGGCGAAGGGCCGGCGCGCTGGATGCCGCTCGGCGAGCGGTTGGGCGAGGCCTATCAGGTGGCCGATGATCTGCGCGATGCGCTCGGCGATGCCGCGGCGCTTGGCAAACCGGTCGGGCAGGACACGGCGCATGACCGGCCGAGCGCGGTCGCGAGCCTCGGCGCGCGGGGCGCGAAGGAACGGCTGGATGCGCTCGTCTCGGCCGCCGTTGCGGCAATTCCGGAGTGTCCCGGCAGGCCCTTGCTCGAGGCGCTGGTGCGTTCCGAGGCGAAGCGCCTGGTGCCGCCGTCGCTGGCGGCCGCGCTCACGGCCGAGGTCGACTGACGGATGCCCGACGGCGACCGGCCCGCCGCGATCGGGGGCGGCGCTATCGGGGGCGATATCCGGGGCGCTAAGGGCGCGGCAGACGGCGCGGCAGACGGCGCGGCAGACGGCGCGGCAGACTCAGGGCCGGCACCGGTGGGCGGGTCGGAGGAAGAGGCAGGGCCAGACGGTCGCCGCGCTGCCGGGGACGACGCTGACGCAGACCAGGTAACCGGGGCAACGCGCCCCGAAACGGATCCCCCCGAGGGGGCGGCGACAGGATGCCGGTGCCGGAGCAGTCCCCCCTGCAGGCCCCGTTCCGGCATCCCCGCCAGAGGCGTCCGGCAGCATCGCTGCGTGCTCCGGACGCCTACTACTTCTGACGCGCCTGCGCGCGGCCCTCGCTGCCTGGCGCAACGGCGTGATCGCCGACCACCGCTTCCAGCGCTGGGCCACGCGCCTGCCGCTGACCCGCCGCGTCGCGGCGGGCGAGGCGCAGCGGCTGTTCGATCTCACTGCAGGCTTCGTCTATTCCCAGGTGCTCGCCGCGGTCGTCAGGCTCGACCTTGTCGAGATGTTGTCCCGCGCCCCGGCCGGTGCTGAGGACGTTGCATCGGCCACCGGTCTCGATACCGATGCGGCGCTCCGGCTGCTGGAAGCCGCCGAAGCGATCGATCTGATCGAGCGTCTGGGCGTCGATGGCGCCGGTCTGCCGGTCTGGGGGCCGTCGCGCCTCGGCGCCGCCCTCCGCGCCAATCCCGGCGCCGTCGCAATGATCCGCCACCACGACATGCTGTATCGCGATATCGCCGATCCGGTCGGCCTGCTCGCGACCGGGCGCACGGCGTCAGGCGATCTGCCCGAGACCGGGCGGTTCTGGGCCTATGCGCGCGATCCGGGGGCGGGTCGCGCGCTCGCGCAGGATTTCGGACCCGATGCGGTCGCCGATTACTCCGCGCTGATGGCGGCCAGCCAGGCCTTCATCGCCGAGCAGGTCCTCGATTGCCTGCCGCTCAAGCGGATGCGCCGCCTGATCGATATCGGCGGTGGCGAGGGTGCGTTCGTCGAGGCCGCGGCCCGGCGCGCGCCTGGCCTTGAGCTGGCGCTGGTCGATCTGCCGGCGGTCGCCGAGCGGGCCCGGGCGCGGCTGGCCGAGGCGGGCTTTGGCGACCGTGTGCAGATCGCGGGTGGCGACTTCTTCCGCGACCCGCCGCCCTTCGCGAACGACGGCGGTGCCGATTGGGTGTCGCTGGTACGGGTGCTCTATGACCATGACGACGCTTTCGCCGTCGCGCTCCTCGCCAAGGCCCGCGCGGCGCTCGCCCCCGGCGGCCGGCTGATCATTGCCGAGCCGATGGCAGGCCTGCCCGGCGCGCGGCGCGTCGGCGCCTACTTCACCCTCTATCTCCACGCCATGGGGTCAGGCCGGATCAGGCGGCCGGAAGAGCTCGCGGCACTGGCCCGACAGGCGGGCTTCGGCCGCGTCGTTCGCCGGAGAAATTCGCAACCGTTGCTGACCGGAGTGCTGATCGCTGAGGCGTGAAGCAACCCGCTCGATTCGTTGCGAAATCGGTCTGGGAATTCGGCGACCTGTCGGTCTTTTACGTAATGTCGCCTTGACGCTGATCAGTGTCTAGTTAGACTTACACCCACAGTATGAGGCCGTGAGAACAAGACGATGGCGGCCGAGGGGCAGGGTCCCCGGGGGCTGCTGGGAGAGCGCCACGTGATCATGCAGCATGACGATGCGGCGGCTTTGGCCGTCGTTCTGGAGGGGCCCGGCGCGATCCGCGTCGACACCCTACCCCTGGACGCGCCCGGACCGGACGACATCGTCGTCGACGTGTCCGTCTCGGGCATCTCGACGGGCACCGAGAAACTGCTCGTCACCGGCCGCATGCCCCCGTTTCCGGGCATGGGCTATCCCCTGGTGCCAGGCTACGAGAGCGTCGGCGTCGTCACCCGCGCCGGCGGCGGTCTGGCCGAGGGCACGCCCGTCTTCGTGCCCGGCGCGCGCTGCTTCGGCGCGGTCCGGGGGCTGTTCGGCGCGACGGCCGGGCGGCTCGTCGTGCCGGCCGCCCGCGCCGTGCCGCTGGCCGAGGGGCTGGGCGATGACGCGGTGCTGATCGCGCTCGCCGCAACCGCGCATCACGCACTGTTCGACCGCGGCGCGCTGGCGCTGCCCGATCTGATCATCGGCCATGGTGTGCTTGGCCGGCTGGTGGCGCGGCTGAGCGTCGCCATGGGCGGCGCGCCGGTAGTGCATGAGATCGTGGCCGAGCGCCGCGGCGGCGCGCGCGGCTACACGGTCGAAGAACCGGGCGACAGCGCTCTCCGCGGCGTGGCCCGCGTGCTGGACGCGTCGGGCGCCGAGGATGCGATGGACGCCGCCGTCGCCCGCCTGGCCAAGGGCGGCGAGGTCGTGCTCGCGGGTTTCTACGCGGCGCCGGTCAGCTTCGCCTTCCCGCCCGCCTTCATCGCTGAGGCGCGGCTGCGCATCGCGGCCGAATTCACGCCGGACGACCTTGCCGCCGTCACCGCGATGGCCGCCGACGGGCGACTCGCCCTGGACGGCCTGATCACCCATCGCCGTCCGGCCAGCGAGGCGGCGGAGGCCTACCGGACCGCCTTCGACGATCCGGCCTGCCTGAAGATGACGATCGACTGGAGGAAGGCATGACCGCACCTGCAGACGGAGCGCCGCGCGGGATCGACGGCGACGGGATCGAGAGCCGGTCGTTCGACGAGATGACGGCCGCGCTGCGCGAGGAAGCGTCCGAGGCGCCGCCGGAGCCCGCCACCGGCGAGGTCAAGCGTGAGTGCCAAGTCATTGCGATCTATGGCAAAGGCGGTATCGGCAAGTCGTTCACGCTGTCCAATCTCAGCTATATGATGGCGCAGCAGGGCAAGCGCGTTCTGCTGATCGGCTGCGACCCGAAAAGCGACACGACCAGCCTGCTGTTCGAGGGGCGTGCCTGCCCGACGATCATCGAGACCGCGACCAAGAAGAAGCTGGCGGGCGAGGAGATCCAGGTCTCCGACGTCTGCTTCATGCGCGACGGCGTCTTCGCGATGGAACTCGGCGGGCCCGAGGTCGGCCGCGGCTGTGGCGGGCGCGGCATCATCCACGGCTTCGAGACGCTGGAGAAGCTGGGCTTCCACGACTGGGACTTCGACTATGTCCTGCTCGACTTCCTGGGCGACGTGGTCTGCGGCGGCTTCGGCCTGCCGATCGCGCGCGACATGTGCCAGAAGGTCATCGTCGTCGGCTCGAATGATCTGCAGAGCCTCTACGTCGCCAACAATGTCTGCTCGGCGGTCGACTACTTCCGCAAGCTGGGTGGCAATGTCGGCGTGGCTGGCCTCGTCGTGAACAAGGATGACGGCACCGGCGAGGCGCAGGCCTTCGCCGAAGCGGTCGGCATCCCGGTGCTCGCCTCGATCCCCGCGAACGACGACATTCGCCGCAAGTCGGCGAATTACGAGATCGTCGGCAAACCCGGCAGCCCTTGGGCGCCCCTGTTCGAGACGCTGGGCCTGAACGCGGCCGAGGCGCCGCCGGTGCATGCCACGCCGCTTAGCCATGACGGTCTGCTGGGCCTCTTCAAGGCCTCTGAGACCGGTGCGCATTTCGAGATGGTGCCGGCGACGCTCGCCGATATGTGCGGCGCGGATTACGAGCCGAAGCCCTCGC
>JBCCSW010000296.1:0-5346 GCA_039199465.1 Pseudomonadota bacterium | reverse complement strand
GGCGCCGCCATCCTGCTGCCCGGCGGCGAGCCGATTGCAGCCCTCGGGATCTCGCTGCCAGACATCACCCTCGCCGCCGGCGGCGAAGAGGCCATGGGCGCCCTGGCTGAGCTTCGAAGACACGCTCTCGGCGGCTGATCTTACCAGGGCGCCCATGGCCTCTTCGCCGCCGGCGGCGAGGTTGATGTCTGGCAGCGAGATCCCGAGGGCTGCAATCGGCTCGCCGCCGGGCAGCAGGATGGCGGCGCCGAAGCTGAGGATCCGATCGCGGAATTCGCCCTTGTCGAACGCATAGCCGCGCCGCTCGGTCAGCGCGATGTCCGCATCCAGATCCTCCAGCGTCGTCAGGGTTCGCTCGGTATAGCGCACCAGATGACCGTCGAGCTTGTCGCGCATCCGATCATAGCTCTCGGCCAGAATGGCCTTGCCGGTGCCAACGCAATGGATCGGCGCCGTCCCGCCCACCGGGTTCCAGGACCGAATGGGCTTCAGGCTTTCCAGCTTGTCGATATAGACGATGTTGAACCCCTCGGGCACGGCAAGATAGACGGCCTCGCCGGTCTCCTGGCTGAGATGCGCCATCTCGGCCGCCGCCGTCGAGCGCAGGTTGAGGTTCTCGACCGAGGCGCGGCCGACCTGCCAGGTCTTCAGCGTCGCCGCATAGCGCTTGTTGTCGAGATGCTTGACATAGCCGAGGGCGGTGAGCGTCTGGAGCAGGCGAAAGACGTTCGACTTCGTGAGATCGAGCTCTCGCGCCAGTTCCGTCACGCCCTTGCCGCTGGTGCTTGCCGCAAGGTGTTCGAGGAGGGCGAGACCCTTAGACAGGGTCGAGTCGATCTTTGGCGCCGGTTGCGCGTCGCTCATTCGTCCCTCGCTGTCCGGATCTTGTTCCGTATATCAGAACGCGAAAGCGTCGCAAACGCGGGTGGGTCATGCGCCTCGACCGGCGGCAGGGCCCCGTCGAAGCGACGCATCTCGACCTTCGCGGAGTGGGCGGCGGGGCTCTGCGTCAGGGTCGACGTGCGCAGATCATGGGTCAGCACGTTGGGGTTGCCGTGCCGGTCGCGGTCATCCTGGGCCTCATAGTCCGGATCGTACCAGGCCCCGGTCCAGAGGAAGACGCAGCCCTCGAGGATGTCCTCCGTCACCCGCGCGCCGGCCAGACAGCGGCCGCGATCGTTGAAGAGCTCGACCATATCCCCGTCCGCGATCTGCCGCGCCGACGCATCGGCCGGATGCAGCAGCACCGGCTCGCGGCCCTGCACCTTGGCGGCAAGACTGTAGGCGCCGTTGTCCAGCTGGGAATGGAGCCGTGTCCCGGGCTGACCCGAAAGGAGATACAGCGGATAGCGGTCCGCGGCGGTGGCGGTGGCGGTGGGCGCGGCGGCGCGTGGCGGGAACCAGGTCGCCTGCCCGGGGCAATCCGCCAAACCAAAGCCCGCGATGCGCTCGGAGAACAGCTCGATACGACCGCTCGGCGTCGGCAGCGGGTTTGCGGCGGGATCGGCGCGGAACTCGGCCAGGAAGACCTGGCGGGGCGAGGGGTCGGGAAACTCCAGGATATCGCCGGCGAGAAAGGCGTCCCATTCCGGCAGCTGCGCGCCGGTATGGGCGGCCGCCGCCCGCGTCTCGGCCCAGACGCGGCGAAGCCAGGCATCCTGGTCCAGCCCCTCGGTGAAGGCGGCTCTGTCGCCGAGCCGGCCGGCGAGATCGGCGAAGATATCGAACTCGGTCCGTGCCTCGCCGGCGGGCGCCGCGCAGGCCGGCATGGGGATCAGCGCGTTGTCCGATCTGCCCCCACCGAAATCAGTGCGCTCCTGCGGCGCGGCGACGGGCAGCACGATGTCGGCATGGCGCGCCGTCGCGGTCCAGTTCAGCTCGTTCACGATCACCGTCTCGGGGCGCTGGAACGCCCGATGCAGACGCCGCAGGTCCTGGTGATGGTGGAACGGGTTGCCGCCCGCCCACCAGACCATGCGGATGTCCGGAAAGATCCGTGCCTCCCCGTCATACTGGTAGGTCCCGCCCGGGTTCAGCAGCATTTCCGAAATCATGGCCACGGGCACGTAGTCGGCCACCGGGTTGCGACCCTGGGGCAGCGTGCCCCAGCGGAACGGTCGCTCGATATTGCCGACATTCGCGTTGACCCCTGCGCCGATGGTGTAGCCACCGCCAGGCAGGCCGATCTGGCCGAGCATCGCCGCCAGCGTCACCGTCATCCACAGCGGCTGCTCGCCATAGTCCGCGCGCTGCAGGCTGGCCGCGCAGGTGATCATGGTGCGCCCGGACGCCATCTCGCGTGCCAGCTTGAGGATCCGATCCGCGCCGATGCCCGACTGCGCTGCCGCCCAGTCCGCGTCCTTGGCGATACCGTCGCTCTCGCCTCTAAGGTACGCCGCAACCTGGTCGAAACCCACGGTGTAGCGCGCGAGGAAGTCGTTATCGTGCAGACGCTCGACCATCAGCGTGTGGGCAAGGCCCATCATGATCGCCGTGTCGCTGCCGGGCAGGGGTGCCAGCCATTCCGCCCCGATCGCCTCGGCCGCATCGGTGCGGAGCGGGCTGAAGTTGACAAAGCGCACCCCAGCCGCGGCACAGGCGGACAGGTTATCGACCAGCCGGTGGCGGGCCACACCGCCGTCGCTGACCTGCGCGTTGCGCGTCGCGAGGCCGCCGAACATCACCACCAGATCGCTGTGCTCGGCGATCACGCGCCAGCGCGTCGCCTGCGCAACATGAGCCCGGAATGGCCCGACGATGTGCGGCATCAGCACGAGCGCGGCGTTGTAGCTGTAGTTGCCTTCCGAGCGGACGAAGCCGCCATGGGCGTTCAGGAACCGCTTGAGCTGGCTCTGCGCGTGGTGAAAGCGCCCGGCGCTGGACCAGCCGTAGGAACCGGCGAAGATCGCCCCGTTGCCATGCGCGCGGCGCACACGCGTCATGTCGGCGGCGAGCAGGTCGAGCGCGTCGTCCCAGCCGACCTGCACGAAGCTGTCGCGCCCCCGCACGCCCTCGCCGCTCAGCCAGCCCCGCCTCACGGCGGGGCGCAATACCCTGGCGCGGCCGTTGAGGCTGCCCGCGATGTTGCCGTTGATCGCCGAGGGATCGGGGTCGTCGGGATGCGGCTCAACGGCCACCACGCGACCGTTCTCGACCACGGCGATGCCGGCGCCCCAATGGCTTGCCGTCAATGTCTCGATGGGCTCATCCGTCACGGCATTGTTCCGATATTCGGCATATGCATGCCATATGTTGACACAATTTGACCCGGCTGTCATCCTGGACCGGCATGTGGAGGGTTCGGCGCTTGGACGATCTACCCGAACGGCTTGCCGATTGTCTCGTCCAGGCGGGGCGGCCAGATCGCATCGAGGCCCGGCATGTGAACATGCCCGTCGAACTCGGCTCTACCATGGTGTTCGACACACTGGCCGCCTTCGAGGCCGCGCGATCCGCCCGCTACGAGTCCGGCACGCTCTACTACGGCCGTTACGGCAACGCTGCGGTCTATAAGCTTGAGGCGATGCTCGCGGCGCTGGACGGGGCCGAAACGGTGACGCTCACCTCATCGGGCGTGGCGGCCATCACCACGACGCTGATGGCGCTGACCCGGCCGGGTGCGCATCTTCTGGTCGCCGACAATGTCTATGGCAACACGCGCGCCTTTTGCGACGGGTTCCTCAGTGCCCAGGGTGTCGAGGTCGAGTATGTCGACCCGATGATCGGCGCCGGCATCGCCGGCCTGATGCGCGACACGACGGCCGCGGTGATGTTCGAAGGCCCCGGCTCGGGCACCTTCGAGATGCCTGATATCCCGGCGATCGCGGCAGCGGCGCAGGCCGCCGGGGTGACATCGGTCCTGGACAGCACCTGGGGCACGCCGGTCTTTTGCCGGCCCCTGTCACTCGGCGTCGATGTGGTCGTCTATTCGGCCAGCAAATACGTCTCGGGCCATTCCGACTGCATGTTGGGGGTCACTGCCTCGGCCGCCGGGATCGGCGCGCGTATCCGACAGACGGTCCTGCAGATCGGCGACAAGACCGGCGGGCAGGAGGTCATGCTGGCGCTGCGCGGCCTGCGGACGCTGAAACTTCGCATGGAGCACGTGGACCGCGCCGGCCGCGAGATGGCCGCGTGGTTCGCGGGTCGGCCGCAGGTCAAGCGGGTCCTGCACCCGTTGTTTTCCACCTGTCCCGGGCACGCGCATTGGCGGCGCGACTTCACCGGCGCGGCCGGGTTGTTCGGCGTCGTCTTCCACACCACGAGCGACGACCGGGTGCGCGCCTTCGTCGACGCGCTCCAGCATTTCGGCATCGGCGTCAGCTGGGGCGGGTTCGAAAGCCTGGTGCTCCCCGTCGCGCCTGTCCGCACCGCGACGGTGTGGGACGAGCCCGGCCGCCTCGTGCGCTTCAATATCGGCTTCGAAGATACGTCGACCCTGAAGGCCGATCTTGCCGCCGCCCTTCCCCTTCTCGATGGCTGAGAAGACCGTGCAGAACCGGAAAATCGGTACGCAATCTATGCGGGGTAATGCTGTGCACCTTGCAATTTATCATCTTAGGATCAGGAGTATGTTCGTTTCTTGAGACGTATCGCGGTGCACCGCTATATTGGATTGCGATAGCTCGGGAAGCACTTGGGAACGAAAAGAAGGTCTCAATAATGACTGGACTGGCGTTCGAGTTTCGCCATGCTGAAAGCCGGGATGTGCCTGTACTGGCAAGCCTCTTATTGGAGGCAAATCGTCACTACTGGGGCGAGGTGGAAGGCGCATCGGAAATGACCTCAGAGGTTGCCAGGGCAATAGTTGACGGTCGTTCTGGATGCCGAGCAGTCCTAGCGCTAAGAGAGGATAGGCCGGTAGGATTTGCAACGATTACCATTTTACATCCAGCACCAAACGAGAACGGCACTCTTTTCAGGAAGGATCTGTTTGTTTCTGAGAGTGCGCGAGGTGTCGGATTAGGCAAGATCTTTATGCGCTATCTGGCGCATTATGCCGTCAAGCTGGGATGCCATCGCTTCGATTGGACAGCAGAGAGCGACAATCCACGAGCTCTGAGGTTCTACGATGATCTAACAGCGTCGAGGGTGAGCGAGAAAGTCTATTTCCGGTTCAGTGGTTCGCAGCTGAAGGGCTTTGCAGGTTCAATCTAGTGGTAGAAAAGTCTCATTGAGCATTGGCGAACAGATCTCCTCATCAAACAGATGCACATTGTTACGCTATTCATGCAGCGCTCCTATCCCTAGAATAAAAGACAAACCGAGCCATCCAAAACTGTCTTTTTGATCAGTGAGCAGTAATGGCGGTCTAGTCTTCGATTGTCGATATACTCAACAATCCCG